>JAXDCU010000423.1:0-2567 GCA_034677645.1 Verrucomicrobiia bacterium | reverse complement strand
GTGACGATCTGCATGAACGCCGCCCGCGTGTCGAGAGTCGAGGCGGGTGTTTGCGCAAGCAGGTTCAAGGCGGCCACTCCCAGGCCGCCGACCAACCAGATAAGCGGAGCTTTTTTCATACGATGTTGTTTGAAATCTCCCGCATTAGACGCAGCATAGCAAGCCTGGGATTCACCAATTGCTCGGCGGGCCTTAAGACTGTCGACGCGCCAGTCCGGCGCGCTCGTAAGCGGCGTCGATCACGCGCATGTTGAGGATGGCGTCCCGGGCGTCAGTGGCCATCGATCCCCTTCCTCTGATCGCGTCAATAAAAGCCCGCAGTTGGAAATTGAAAGTCGGTTCACCCGACACGCGTTCCCGCCGGACCAACGGCCCCCGCCGCACTGTCAGTCGATGATACAACTGGGGATGAAACGGACCGGCGACACGGTAGAACCGTCCGGCGATAATGCCACGGCAATCCGCCCACGAAGCTTCGACGCCGCTGATGTCGGCCTAAGAGCTGGAGCCGGCCACAGCGGTTTGAAAGCCACCGTCGCGGAGGCTGACGCGTTCGGTCAACCCAGCCGCGCGATCGCGCACGAAGATGTCGGCGTGCCAGTACTGAGAGAAAGTGTGGTCGCCACTGAAAACGGTATGACTGCTGTTGACGTCGTTTGGAACCAGGTTGGTGGCAATCCGCAACCGCGGGCCGTCCGTGCTCCACTGATCCTGGGCGTCACCCGCCTCGACACGGAACTCATACTTCCGCCCGACGATCAGGTTGCTCAAGGAATGACCGCGCGCCTGAGCGTCGAGCGAGATCAGCACCACGCCGTCCTGGTAGAGGCAATAACCGGTCACAGCCACGTCATCGACAGGCGCAGTCGATGCCGGCACGCGGGATTTAGCACAACCCTGATGCGGACAGGCAGAGAACCAGTACCCAACGCAGAAGCTTCACGATCATAACTCGCGCGCCACACCCGATTCCGGTGTCACCAGTGTCATTGCATCGCCTCGACCACAATCTCGGCCACGTCTTTGACACGGACAGTCTCCGTCGCGTTTTCGTCACGCAAACCATCCTCGAACATCGTGAGGCAGTAAGGACAGGCGACCGCAATCGTGGAAGGTTTCAGCCGCAGAGCTTCCTGGGTTCTTTCCAGATAAACCTGTTTCCCGATATCCTCTTCCATCCACATCCGGCCTCCGCCGGCGCCACAGCAGAAGCTCTCCTCTCGGCAACGGGGCATTTCCAATGGCGGCGTGCCATTGCATGCCGCCGTCAACACCTCCCTGGGTTCATCGAACACCTGGTTATACCTCCCCAAATAACACGAGTCGTGGTAAACCACACGGCCGTTGGCGCTGGCGCGAAGCCGAAGGCGTCCTTGGCGAAGCATTTTGGCAATGAGCTGAGTGTGGTGAACGACGTCGTACTTGCCGCCGAACTGGGCGTAATCGTGCTTGAGGGTGCTGTAACAATGTGGGCAGAAGGTCACGATCTTCTTGGCGCCGTATTTCGCGAACAGCTCGACGTTCTCGCGAGCCAACTGCTCGAATAGGTACTCATTGCCAAGTCGGCGAAGCGGGTCTCCACAGCATTTCTCCTTGGCTCCCAGGATGCCCCACGACAACCCGGCCGCGTTGAATGTTCTGGCCAGCGCGGCCGCGGTCTGGCGGTTTCGCGAATCGAATGCCCCGGAACATCCGACGAAGAACAGATACTCGACTTTGACGTCTTCGGCCAGGACCTTGATCTCTCTGTCCTGGGCCCATTTGCCGCGCTCGGCTGGGGCGATTCCCCACGGGTTGAATCGCTGTTCCGTGTTCTCGAACAAGTTGAGCAACTCCTGTGGAAAAGCGGACTGTTCCATCACCAAGTGGCGACGCATGGCGATCAACTTAGGGACGTGTTCTATGAACACCGGGCATTTGGTCATGCATGCTCCGCATGTTGTGCACGCCCAGATCGCGCCGGGCAAGATGCTCGCCTGCCCACTGTCTATGAGCGGTTTGGGCGCCGGGTCTTCGTCGCGGGCCGAGCCCAAGCTGTCTGGCCGGCGGGCAAGGAGACCCGGTCCGTTGGCCAGGAGATTCAATTTGCCGGCGTGGATTACGGTCTTTGGATTCAGCGGCTTGCCTGTCTGGTACGCGGGACAGGCAGCCTGGCAGCGGCCGCATTCGGTGCAGGAGTAGAAATCCAACAAATCCTTCCAAGTAAACTGGAACACTTTCGAGACGCCGAACCGGTTTCCTTTCTTAAAAACCAGACGAGGAACCGTCCGCACGAAGGACAAACTGCGAAAGAAGCAGTTCGGAATAGCGGTGATGATGTGCAAGTGCTTCCCGGCGGGCAGATAGATCAGAAAGAACAGAAGCGCGAGCGCGTGAATCCACCAGAAAACGCGGGCGGCGATGTATAACCAATCTCTTGAGTAACGCCCGGCCACGGTCGATAAGCCATTAGATACAGGCATGAACCTGGCCCACTCGGAGTCGCCCATTCCGATTTCGCAGGCGTGCAACCCGAAATAGGCGACCATCAACGCGCCGATTAGAGTCAGGATGATATAGGCGTCCCA
>JAXDCU010000422.1:0-4433 GCA_034677645.1 Verrucomicrobiia bacterium | reverse complement strand
AAAGTAGTGTGAACCGCCCGTCCAGGAGTGAAGCATGCCGGCAACAACGATGGTGCGGTCGGGGCGGACGACGGCACTCGAGAGAAACAACCCACTCAAATCGCAATTGAACGATCCGTCCAGGCTGCCATCGGGGTGCAGGCGGACGAGATTCTGCTCTAAGCCTCTCTGGCGCCGCTGGCTTTCAAAATGCCCGCCAACGAGCACTCTGCCGTCCGGAATGGTTTGGACCCAGGTTACGTAATCATTATCGCCAGAGATGATCGCAGGGGGCGCGAAGCCAGAGTCCACGGTGCCATCGGCCATGACCAAGGCGAGGTTCCGACGCGCCACGCCTGCGACCTGAGAGAAGTGGCCGCCCACCCAGATTCTGTTGTCGCTTTCGACTCTCAGGAACGCGACGTTGGCGCTTTCGGTGTCGGCGCGGAAGTCCACGTCCAGAGTGCCGTCGGGGCGCAGGCGCGCCAACCCGCCGCGGCACCGGCCATCGATCGAGGTGAATGTGCCGCCGATGAGAACTCGTCCATCGGTCTGAAGCGCAAGAGACTCGATTGCGCCCTCGACCAGACCGGGGCTGAATGTCTTGTCCAGAGACCGGTCGCTGTTCAGCCGGGCAATGCAGTTGCATGGCGTGCCGTTGAACGCACTGAAATTGCCAGCAAAGACGACTTTGCCGTCCGGCTGCACCGCAAAGGCCGTTACGCTGGCCCTGCCATCGGTCGGGCCCACAGTAACACCGCCTGCCGTTGGATCAAAAGTGGTGTCCACCAGATTCGCCCCACGCGGACGAGGCAAGACTGTCAAGACCGCCTCCGGGCTGATAACAGACCCGGCTTTGTTTGAAACAGCGACTGAGTAACGCCCAGCATCGGCGGACGTTAAGAAGGGCACGGTCAGCTTAGCGTCGGTTGCGCCGGAAATGTCCATGTCGTCGACGCGCCATTGGAACTGGAGCGGGAACGATCCTTTGGCATCGACCTCGAACTCGGCCTGCTGGCCAACGAACCGAGTCTGACTAATGGGCGGAACATCAATAGTCGGCGGCACAACAGGCGGACCGAGGTGGCAACGCAACAAGCCGATTGGGTCGTCGCCGCCCACAAGCACCATGTCGGGGCCTTGAATCAGGAGTGCGCGGACTTCAATGTCGTCGTCGTTGCTAAGCTGAGTGTCGATGAAACTGGCGTCGAGGCTGCCGTCGGAGTTCAGCCTGGCCAAGCCACCGCGAGGCACGCCACATACATGCGCGAAGTTTCCGCCAATCAGCACTCGCCCGTCGGCCTGCACCGCCACGGCGTTGATCTCCACGTCGTGAGGGCCAATGGATTCGCCAGGGTCGAATGTCGCGTCGAGATTGCCGTCGGCGTGGAGGCGTGCGACTGCTCGCCGAGGCAGGTTGTCGGAGCGACCGAAACCTCCGGCAATGACGATCCGGCCATCGGTAGCGATCGCCAGACAATTGACCCAGCCATCGGGGTTGGGCGCCGGTCGGAAACTCAAGTCCAACGTGCCGTCGTCATTCAGCTTCGCGATCCCTCCTCGCGCCATTCCGTTGACGGTGCGGAAATCGCCTCCGATGAGCGCTTGGCCATTGGGGAGTACGATGAGGGCGTTGATGGCACGGTCGAGCAGGACCCCAAACGAGGTGTCCAGGTCACCATTCGGACCGAGACGGACGAGGAACTGGTCAGGTTGCCACGTCGCGACCAGGACTTTGCCGTCGGGTTGGGTCGCGACCAGAGTTGTTGCATGGTTGGTGTAAGCCGTGAAGCTGGGATCAATGCTTCCGTCGGGCAGAAGGCGCACGACCCGACTGGGCACTCCGCTGAAACCGAGATTCGCGAGGACATATCCATTCGGCTGCACTGCGACGGTGTTGACGCTCAAAGTCGGCGGCGGCGCGAAATCCATATCCACTTCGCCGTTTGGCCACAGCCGAGCCAGGCTGCCGCGGAGGACCCAGTTCATCAGATCGAAATAGCCGGCTGCGTAGAACCGGCCGTCGGGCTGTGGCACCAGAGCTTGCACAAACCCACGATGCGAGACGTTTGCTAGGAACAGGGGATCGATTTGGCCCGGTTGCGTTGCCACGGGAGGGGCGATCGTCAAATCCCCCGTTCTGCAGGAGGCCTCAACACACAGAGTGGCCATCCAGATCAGCGACGCCGGCAACCAGACGCGGAGTGCGCTCAGGGAGTGCATTTGATTCTTCATAACAAGATACCTCAGGTTCCGTTGCAAGAAAATGAAACGTTTCCGCCGGCTTTGGTGTACTGTGAGTGGCGTCGTTTGGAACAATGTCGTCGCTGCTTGGAAGCGACAGAAACAACCTAACCGGTGATCAATATGGACCGATTCGCAAGAAGAACTTACGCAATTGCTAGCTCCGCGTTGGTGGCAGGCATGTTCGCTATTGGCGTTGACACGACCAGTGTGCTGGCCAGAGACCAGTTCCAGGAAGAGCTTCACCAGACGCACCGCTTGGCGCCAGACGGGCGAATTGAATTGTCAAACGTTAACGGCAAGATTGTTGTCAACGGGTGGGATGGCGACGAAGTCAAGATCGATGCGGTCAAGCGAGCTGACAGAGAAGAAGACCTCGGCGCGGTCAAGATCGAGATTGATCCGGAAGTTGGGCGCCTCTCCATAAAGACAAAGTACCCTGACTCTAGGTCGGGCTGGCTCAAATCGAAAAGAAACACGACCGTTGTTGACTACACTCTGACCGTGCCCCGGCAGGTGCGGTTGGACAAAGTCTCGAATGTCAATGGATCGATCGAGGTTGAAGGCGTGCGCGGCGAGGTCAACTTGTCGACCGTCAACGGTTCCTTGTCCGCGGAAGGGCTTGTGAGTGAAACATCGATTTCGAGCGTGAACGGCAAAGTCGAGGCTGTGTTGGAGCGTCTTGACACTGTCAAATCGGTTACCATCAGCACGGTGAACGGCAAAGCATCCGTCACAATTCCGCAGAGCTCGGACGCCGAAGTGTCGGCCAGCACCGTCAACGGCTCGATCACCGCCGACCAACCGCTCACTGTGAAGAAGCATTGGCCCGTCGGGCGGGAGCTCAGTGGCACTCTCGGCACAGGCGGCACGAGAATCAAGTTAAGCACGGTAAATGGGGCGATCGCGGTGCGGCTTGCCGGCAATGGTCGACGGCCTGCCGCGGAGGCGGATCGATGACGTTCAAGATCGAGTTGCGGCATTAGGATCGAGTAAGACTATTGTCGCGGAACGTTTTCAGTCCGAGGATGTCTATTTACTTGTTGGTTTGAGTCGGCTGCGTGGGAAATATCGGCGCCGAAAGCGCGGAATGAGAACCTCCAAGCCTCAAGGTCGGAGCCGCCATGGCGGAGCCGCGGGCTTTACACTTGTTGAGATGCTGGTCGTTATCGGCATCATCGGCATTCTGCTTTCTCTTATGATGCCTTCGCTCTCGCGGGCGAAGGCAAAAGCCAACCAGATCAAGTGCCTCAATCACGTGCGACAACTTGCCCTGTCCCTGAGCATGTATGCCGACGATTACGACGGCGAGTATCCGGCGCGGCGGGCTCCGCCAGAAGCTTGGCCGCAGAAGTTGGAACCGTATTTCAGAGACTGGCAGATCGTTACTTGTCCGGCGGATAAATTCGGTTTGATGCGGCTTGTGGCCGGCTCGAAGGACCCGAAACGCAGTTTCCTCATCAACGGCTTCAACGATTACTTCGCTAAGAACCTCTCTGAGTCAGATTACGCGAGACACCGGAACTGGCGCTGGCCCCACGGAATGAAAGAAGCGAGCATTCCGAACCCATCACAGACAATCGTGTTCGGAGAGAAACGGAGCGGGTCATACCATGTTCACATGGACATAGACCAGGGACTGCGAGGAAACGATTTCGAGGAAATCGAACACAATCGCCACAGCCGCGGCTCAAACTACGCTTTCGTGGACGCCAGCGTCCGTCAACTCACCAAGACCCAGGCGCTTTATCCTGAGAACCTCTGGTGCGTCGAAGACCAGTACAGATACCCGCCCGCTCCACCGAAATAATGCGCGGCTTCACAAACTCGTTACAGGGCAACGCCGGCGCAGCGCGCGCTTCGAGATACAGTTGTCCAGACAGGGCTTCTTATCGTCCCTCCCTCCGGACCGCCAAGCTGGCGTGCGCCGCTGATGTTTGGCACGCTCCCCAGAGTGCGGTTGCGGATGAATTCATGGTTCCGGAGCGCGTTCGCAAGAAGCAACGAGTTTCCCATGAACCGTGTCTTGTCGAGGACCGCGTAAACGCGGGACTCTGGCAGGCGGCCGCTCTGCATGGTCCGCGGCGTCGTCCGGCTCGCGACCGGTCAGAGTTCCGCCTTCAGGCGGCTTTACATGAACCAGGTAGGGATCGATTCCACCCGGTCCCTGATTTCGCACAACAGATGGGGACGCGGTGGAACGCGTCCCT
>JAXDCU010000421.1:0-6857 GCA_034677645.1 Verrucomicrobiia bacterium | reverse complement strand
AGGGACGCGTTCCACCGCGTCCCCATCTGTTGTGGGAAATCAGGGACCGTCTATTTAGCTCGCCAACGCGGTTAGTTGGCGGCAGACTGGAACATAACAGCGATACCTGAGATTCATGAAAACTCCCGCAAAACCCGATCCCGTCTCTGCCTGGGCCAACTTGGCGCGGACATTAGCGGACGGGGCCTTTACCGCCCGGTACTATCGGCTGCGGGGGGCCGCCGCGATTCAGCCCCGACCCGTCAGTTGGCGACGAGGGTGGGGATGGGGCGTTGTAGCCGCAGTCTGTTGTTGTACGGCTCTGTTTTCGACTCAGGGCCAGAGTCTGACCGAGGCCCTCGATGCCACAGGCCTGGTTTGGGCCACTGGCGGGGGCGCCAACTGGTTCGGCCAAACCAGCATTACCCACGACGGCGTGGATTCGGCCCAAAGCGGAGTCATCACAAACAACCAGACTGTCTGGATGGAGACGACCGTCACCGGGCCGTGCCGGGTTCTGTTCTGGTGGAAAGTCTCCTGCGAGGAAGGCTATGACTGGCTGACCGCGCACGTGGACGACATCCCTCAGCAGAAAATTACCGGGGAAGCAAACTGGCGGCAGGCCGAGCTCGCTGTTCCGGAAGGCTTGCATACCTGCCGGTGGGCCTACTCGAAAGACGTCAGCGATAGCGAAGGCGCGGACGCGGGGTGGGTGGACCAGATCGAGTTCGCTCCCCCCCTCACGCTGGACGAGGCTCTGGACAGCACCGGCTTGGTTTGGACCACCGGCGGTGACGCCAAGTGGTTTCCTCAGGCCGGCACAACTCACGACGGCACCGATGCCGCCCAAAGCGGCGGCATCACGGACGACCAGACCAATTGGCTGCAGATGACGGTGACGTGGCCGTGCATGCTCACGTTCTGGTGGAAAGTGTCCTCCGAAGAGGAATACGACTTCTTGGAATTCCACATCGACGACGAATTCAAGTCCAGCATTTCAGGCCAGATGGACTGGGAGCAAAAGGCGTTCTTCATCGCTGAAGGCTCACATACATGCCGGTGGCTTTACATCAAGGATGGCTCTGGCGGCGAAGGCGCGGACACGGGGTGGGTGGATCAGGTTCAGTTGGGCGCCGCCATCTCGTTGGCTGAAGCCCTGGACGCCATGAACGTGGACTGGACCTCTGGCGGGGACGTGGACTGGCATGGCCAAGGCGCCACCAGCCACGACGGGGCGGACGCAGCCATGTCGGGAGACATCGGCGACGACGGCGAGTCTTACTTCCAAACCACCGTCACAGGCCCGGCCCTGTTGAGCTTTTGGTGGACAGTGTCTTCCGAGGAGGACTACGACTGGCTGGACATATACATCGACGATGAGTTTGAAGATGGCATCTCGGGCGAGGTGGACTGGCAGCGGAAGTCACTGGCTATCCCGGAAGGGTCGCATACGTGCCTTTGGCTTTACTCGAAGGACTCCAGTGATAGTGCGGGTGAGGATGCCGGGTGGGTGGACCAGGTTGTATTCTCCCCACTGGTCGCATTGGCCGACGCGCTGGATGCCGAGGACTTGGTCTGGACCACCGGCGGGGACGCCGGCTGGCTAGGCCAGAGTGCCGCAGCACACGATGGCGCCGATGCCGCCCAGTCGGGGAACATCACCGATGACGGCACGTCATTCTTCCAGACCACCGTGAACGGTCCTGGCTTGGTGTCGTTCTGGTGGAAGGTATCGTCGGAATCCGGCTATGACTTCCTAGAGTTCCATGTCAACGGCTTCATTCTGGCGAACATTTCTGGCGAAGTGGACTGGCAGCAGGCGTCCTTCCCGCTGCCGGCTGGGCCTTGCACGCTACAGTGGCGTTACACCAAAGACAGCGCCGACTCGGGAGGGGAAGATGCGGGTTTAGTTGACCAAGTGTTGTTCACCCCCACGACTGGTCCCGCCATTGTCATCATTGACCAGCCGAGGGACCAGATCGCCATGCTTGGTGATGTGGCACAATTCGATGTTCTTGCGCTGGGCACCGAACCGATCTCTTACCAGTGGCAGCACGAGGGTGTGAACTTGGCTGGTCAGACCGACCATCAGTTGCGGATGCAGCCCGTGCTTGCCGACCAAGCCGGCAGTTACAAGGTCGCCATCACGAACGCCGCGGGCGACGTCACCAGCACGCCCGCGGTATTGACTCTGTTGCCCTGGGAGCTGGAATGGCAGAAGAGTTACGGGGGCAGTGGCGCCGACGCTAGTTGGGCTGTCTGCCAGACCAGCGATGGCGGATTCTTGGTGGGCGGCTCCTCCGACTCCACCAACGGCCATCGCGCCGGCCCGTTCTTTGGTCTGAACGATTTCTGGGTCGTGCGCCTGAACCCCAACGGCAGCCTCGCCTGGGAAGCTTCTTTTGGCGGGGCCAGCCATGACTACCTCGGGGCAGTGGCCGCGGCTGCCGACGGCGGTTTCCTGCTGGCGGGCAGTTCGATTTCCAGCGTCAGCGGCAATAAGACCAGCCCCAATTACGGTAGTCATGACTTCTGGATCGTGCGAATAGACCCGCTGGGCAACAAGCTCTGGGATAGTTCCTTTGGCGGCAATAACCATGACCACTTGTGGGCTGTCAAAGCGCTGCCCGACGGCGGCTTTGCTCTGACGGGCTATTCGAGTTCCGGCGACAACGGCAACAAGACCAGCCCAAACTACGGCGGCACGGACTTCTGGCTCGTGCGGGTGGACGCCGCCGGCAATTGGCTTTGGGACACATCATTCGGCGGCGACGACGATGACGACGCCTATGCGTTGGACTGCACCGCCGATGGCGGATTCCTGCTGGCTGGTGATTCGTACTCCCACGTCAGCGGCAACAAGACCAGCTTCAACTATGGCAGCTCCGATTTCTGGGTCGTGCGCGCGGACGCCAACGGCAACCTGCTCTGGGATGCCGCGTATGGCGGAACGGATGACGACTACGGCTACGCGGTGCAACCCGCCACAGGTGGCGGCTGGTGGGTCGGCGGGGAATCCTGGTCTGGACCCAGCGGCAACAAGACCAGCCCCGCTTTTGAAGGAGCGGATTTCTGGCTCGTCAAGGCGGACCCCACCGGCCTTAAAACTTGGGATCAGAACTTCGGCGGAAGCGATAGCGACTATTTCTATACCATGGAACGAACTGCCGGAGGCGAGCTGTTGCTGGTGGGCGAGTCGTTTTCCGGGCCGGGCGGCACTCGAACCCGGCCGAATTTTGGCGGCAGCGACGGCTGGCTCGTCTGTTTGGACGCTAGTGGCCAGTTCCTTTGGGACTACGCGTTCGGGGGCTGGGGCGACGACTGGCTGGCCACAGTCCATCCCGCCGCTGACGGCGGCTTCCTTCTGGGCGCAGTCTCTGAGTCCGGCCAGACCGGCAACAAAACCACCCCGGCACTTGGCGATTGGGACTTCTGGCCGATCAAGGTCCGACCTTATCAGGCAGAATCCGCACCAGAGCTCGCGGTCGCCCGAACGCCCGGCAACGGCATCTTGCTCTCATGGCCCGCAAACTCCGCGGGCTGGGTCCTGGAATGGACCAACTCCTTGCCCTACATCGCAGCGCCTTGGCCTCGGATTCCGCCACCGTATCAAGCCAACGGCACGAACCTCGAGTTCATCGAGCTGGCACCTGCTGGCGACTGCTTCTATCGCCTGCAGAAGCCGTGACCGCCCCACCGGTTCGAAAACTCACTCTACCGGCGGCACCCACACGGTGCGGTAGTACTGAGGGGCGTCGGCAATAGGACTCTCGTACCCACTGGAGGCGTCCTGGACATCCGCGTAATCGCCATCGGCGTTAGACGAGCTTTGGAGCTTGACCGTCCCGGTAGACGGTGCCGCCCATGTGAGAACAACTTTCGAGCCATTTGGCGTAATGGTGAGCGGTGGACAGCCGATGTCAACACGTTCGAGCTTGATGTTGTCGATCACAACAGTGTTTTCGGTGTCGTAATCCCAGATTGCCTGTGAAGCTGCGTTGTCGATCTGCCACTGTGGATGCACATCGACAATCTTGTTGTAGTAGGTCTTGAAATTGTCCTTCGAGCCCGAACCCGCGCCGCCTTTGTTGAGCGTGATCGAGAATGTCTGCCATTCAGCGCTGAGCGGAAATCCGAAGTCCAGCTGGACCAGCAGGTCGTCGTTTAAATCCTCGTCCGCTGGCTGCAAGGTATCGTCCGGGGCACTCACGAAGAACTGCAGCGCAACAGTGCCAGTGAGCCGATCAGGGGCAAGACCTTCGGCCCGAGCGTCGAACGTGAGTCTGTAGGCGTCTAGGTTGTCCGAGGTGAACTTGCTGTAGTCCACGGGACCAGTGGCTCCCGTGCCGCCGCCAGCCCAAGCAGGGGGATCGTACGCGAATGCGCTGTTGTTCATTCCCATAATCCACGCATTACTGCCGTCCACACCGTAGCCAGGTGCCGCGACGTCCCAAGTAAAAATCGCGTGTGCGGTGTTCGCCGACCACTCATAGCCACCCCAGCCGGCGCCCCATACGGGTTTGTCGTCGAAATTCCAGTCAAGCATCGTGTAACTGACCGTCGGCGGTGGCGGGCCTTCCTCAGGGCGCACGATGATCTCGAGTTTCAGGTTGTCGAGGACGATTGCGTTGTCGCCGTCAAAGCCGAAAGCGTCGGTGGGCATATGAGAGTTGAAGTTGAACTGAAGCCCGGTGATCCCGTCATACCCAGCCGCGAATCCTGCTTCGGTGGTGCCATCACCAAGCGCGCCCTCTTCGAGCGACCGCACGAAGTGAGTCCAGTCGGCCCCAGCCGCGAAGTTGAAATTGACTTGTAGAATCTTCGTTGGGCTTTGGGAGCTATTGTAGAACTGCAACTGAAACTCGACGTTGCCTGTGGTAGTGCCTTCTTTGAGCCCCTCCATTCGCGCGTCCCACGAGAATATGTAGTCGGCTCGGTTGCTGCTGGCGAACAGCGTCGGATCGAGGTCTGGTATTATCATGGGCATGCCGAATCCCGTTCCGTAGTTGCCGGTGATCTCAAGGCCCGTGGAATCAAAACCATACCAGCACATCCCATTCGTCATTTCAGTGTCGTTTGGATCGTAATAGTCTCGGTATGGCCCGGTGTATGTGCCGACCGGTTCGCCCGACCCTGTGTTGTTGTACCAGTACCCATAAGCCCAACCCGGGCGCGAATCGGGTTCGAAGGTTGTGAGTGACAGAAGGTTTGTGGTCGTTTCAGCCGCGCGGAGTTCTTTGAGGTTGCTTCCGCAAGCCAAGACCAGACCACTGATTACTGCGACGATCCACGTATTCGGTTTCATCTTCTCGTCAATGTTAAGGCTCGTTTCCGGCGGCCTAGCCACCGCATTAGACAGATATTGAAATATGACTCTGCCATCCTCGCGTCAAGTCTATTATCGTCATCTGCACTGCTGCCACAGTAGTCACAATGCCCAGCGGGAAGCCCATTGCGCCCGTGCCGAAGTCGGTTGCTGTCCGACCCCTGCTCACCGTTGTCGGCGTTGGGCCAGAACTGCTGCTACAATGATAACACCGGTAAGCATTAAACGACTGGCCTCAGGGACCGCATTGATGCTCAGTATTTTGTCCAGGTACCCGATAGTAAGCGTGCCCAGCAAGGTGAGTCCAATACCCCCCCGCCCTCCGTTGAGTGTTGTGCCGCCGATGACAACCATGGCGATGGCCGTGAGCTCGTAGCCGGCGCCGGTTTCAGGGTCGCCCTGTTGTTCCTGGGCAGCTTGGCAAAGGCCGGCGACCGCCGCGAGAAGGCCGCTGGCAACGTAGCTGAGCACTTTGGTCAGTATCACTGGCACGCCCGATAGACGGGCGGCTTCCTCGTTGCCCCCGATAGCGTACAGGTGTCGGCCCCACCTGTGGCGCGCTAGAAAGAACCAAGTGACGATCGCGCAGACGATGAAGATGACGGTCACGACGGACAGGTTGTCGCCGAGAATCCGGCTGTCGATGAGGCGGAACACCGCCGGAACATCAACGTACTGGAACGTGCCGTCGCTGGCCTTCACCGCAGTGCTCAGCTTCGTGCCGCCCGACACCGTTTTTGCCAGACCTCGAGCAAACACCATCATCGCCAGTGTCGCGATGAATGGCTGAATGCGGAAGCCCGCTGTAACGCCGCCAGCCACTCCGCCGCACAACGCACCAAGTGCCAGGCAGACTGGAACCGAGAGCCATGGTGTCCATCCCCAATGTATGCTCGTCAGAGAGAAGGTGACCGCCACAAGAGCCAGAATACTCCCGACCGCCAGATCAATACCCCCGCCGACGATCACGAGCGCCATGCCACAGGCGAGCAAGCCGAAAACCGACGTCTGGCGAAGCGCGTCCCGATGAGTGCCCAGAATCCCGAACGCGCCCCCGGCGCTGAACACGACGCCCAGCAAGAAAACAAGAACCAACGCAAGAACCGCGCGACACACCGGCAAGCTAAGCCAGGCGGCAATACCGCCCGCATGCCTGCCAGTCACAGCAGCCACTATTAGCCCAACCACCGTCAACAAATAACAACCGGCTTTGAGCAGTGTCAGCACGTGGCAGTCGCATTTAAGAGCCAACGCGCCAATAATCACACCAATGCCTGGCAATCTCGCGACTACCGATTGCATGGCGTCATTCAAAGAGGCAAATCCGGAAGACGCTTCAGCCGCGAAGAGGCCAAGCAGAGTCACCAGGGCGGCGACGAAGAGACCGAGCCCTGTCAATGTCAATCCGCGTGTAGGTTGTGGTTGGTCGGTCGTGGGCATTGGGTTTAGGTGTGGCTAAGTGGTCATGAACGCAAATACGGTGACGTTCGCGGCTAGGGATTTTGGGCGCAGGCGAGGCGGGAGCGACGAGCATACCCGCCAGAGGTCTGTG
>JAXDCU010000420.1:0-19243 GCA_034677645.1 Verrucomicrobiia bacterium | reverse complement strand
TGAAACGTTGCCTGCCAAAGGCAAACTGACGTGCTCGAACCGCTGCGCCGCAAAGCCGAACGCAATCACTTCGATTGTCAATTCACCGCCGCGCGCCGTTGTCACGCGGAAACGGCCGTCCGGGCCGGCTTGGGCATGGCCAATTACATGGCCGTTGGAATTCCTGACGGTCACGACGCTGCCAGGGAGCGGCACGCCATGGGCATCGACGGCGCAACCGACCAGTTCGACGGAGCTTAAGTCGAGAGTGACGTTCGCGACACCTGTCCCTGGCAGGACCAAATCGCTCAGCACGACTGCCTGATAGCCCTCCGCCAGAACCACCAAATCATATGTCCCGGCCGCGATCCGCGCGATCTCGTAGCTTCCGTCAGCCCCGGAGATGCCCCCGTACTGGGTTGTGGGGGTCGCCACCGAGACCAAGTGGACCTCTGCTCCAGAGATCGGGATGCCGCCCGGACCGGTGATGACACCGGCGAGTGAATGTTGCGCGGCCAGGGCTGCTGCCAGGTGCGCGGATTCTCCGCCAGTGAGTGTGAACGTGGTGCTGGCACCGTAACCATCCGGCGTCTGAACTTCGACCATGTAGTTTCCGGCAGCGAGATTCGTGAATGTTGCCGGCGCCGTCTCAGACACCTCGATGACATCGAGTTCGAGCAAGCTAGTGCCGATGCGTTGGTAGAGCGTGGCTGTCGCGCCCGCAGGATGCGCCGAGACGCCAGGAACGGAGACCGTTGCACTCGCTGTGCCAGCAACCAGCGTCACTTCGGCAGCATCCCCCGTCACGATCCCCTCAACCGCGAGGGGCATGAAGCTGGCGTTTGGCGCGACTGCCTGCAACTCGAAATCGCCTGTCTGGAACAGCAAGAAGTCAAACCGGCCGCCAGATTGCGTCCGGGCCGCGGCGACCTGGTCACCCTCGCGCCTCAAAGCGACAATCCCGTCCGTGACAGGCGTCCCGTCACTCAGGCGCAGGAACCCGCCCAAACGCGCTGTCGGGGCGACGGAGAAGTGTGCGATCCACTCCTGGCCGTCGATGGAAGTGACCTGGATGACTTGATACCGGTCGGTGCTGGCGGCGGCAAGGCTTACCACCCAGGTGCCGAGTCCAAGTTGCTCGAACCTGTACCGGCCCGAAGCGTCAGTGGTAGCCGTAAGCGAGCCACCGCTATCGGGATATGCCCGCACCCGCAGTCCGGCCACTGGTTGGCCCATGAGGTCGGAGACCACGCCGGTGATGATCGCCCCGGCATACAAATCCAGATTGACATCAGTGATCTTGTCACCTTCCGCGGCGGTCAAGGCGACTTCGGTGCTGATGCCTCCAGGAGCGGACAACACACGGAGCACGTATTGGCCGGCAGCCAGTTGCGGGATCGTGAAAGCTCCTGAAACAACAGCGCTCCCCGCGACGATGATGCCGTTGTTGAAAGCTCCCACAACGAGGTCTTCCGCCGGCAGTCCCTCGACGTGAGACTGAACCTTCCCGCTGATCATTACCTCGCGCTGCAGATGCACAGGCGGCAGGGATCGACTCTCGCCGACCGCCAACACGATTGAAGGCACCTCCACGATGAGATCGCCGTCGCGCAGGAACGTCAGGTCGTACGTGCCGGATGCAAGCGCCCCAAAGACATAATTGAGCCCGTTTGTGACGGCAAAATGCAGTGTGCCAGCCGTGGTCCCGTCGGTCAGACGAGCCATGACAACCAGGTCAGCGTCGAGCGGATGGCCTGCGTCCAGGTCCACACTGCCCATCAGGCTGCCCGCTGGCAGCAGGTCCACCGCTTGAACCAGCGGCATCGTCGCAACCGCGAGCCCTGAAAACCGAGCCGCCGCGTAGCCGTCAGCCTCGGCAACCAGAGCATATGTTCCGGCCGGCAGCGCGCGGAGGCTGTAATGCCCTCCGGCATCAGTGATCGCGTGGAAGGTGGTCTCACGCTGGTCCGGGATCGCGGTAATCGTCGCGTTGGCCACGGGCGTGCCCAGAATGGCGTCGCGCACCCAGCCGTCGATTCTCCCGCCCCGTGTGAGCGTCAAGTGCAATCCGGACAGCTTCTGGTCGGAGGCAACCACAACCGTGTCCGGTGGCATAACCACCGCCTTGTCGATCGACAGCCGGTAGTGGCCCGGGGTGATGTTCTCGATGAAGAACGAACCGTCGTTGTAAGTCGTGGTGCTGAACATCTCGCCCGTTGTCATGTTCAGCGCGAAGAGAGTTTGGCCCGAAATGTCCACGTCCATCTCGGCGGCATCGACTCTGCCGCTCATCGATGTGCAAATGGCGGCGCGCGCCCGGCGGAACTCGTGCAGCAGGAGCAGATCAGGTGATCGGCCCTCACCAAGCTCAGGCGGAAGCAGTGTCGCGTTGCGACTCAGCATGCGAAGGAAGTCACCCGCGGTCGGGCCCACCTGCAACACCATCTGCTCGAACACCTCGTCAAACTCCGCCTCTGTCATCGGAGCGTCCGCGCCGGACGGGTTGCTCCCGCCGCATCCGCAGTCGCAGTCGAGGCTGAACCCAGCCGGCGCGACCAACCCGATGAGCGTTGGGCGCAGAGCGTCCCAGTCATAAGGGGCATCGAGGTCGGTCAACTCTTGAGTTAGCTCGAACCAATCGGTCGTTTCCGGGTCTCCGGCGAGCACGAACATCCAGAGCAATTCGGAGCCGCCCGGGTGCAGAATGCCCGCGGGACCGCCGTCCGTGCTAATCCCCAGGAACTCGAGCCCGGCCTCATTGTACGGTCCGCCTGGCATGAAACCAAAAGTGCATCCCTCAACGCCGATGAGAGCCAGGGGTGCCAGGGCGTCGTTGACGCCGCGATTCTCCCAAACGACCGAGAAGCTGTACTCGCGGTTGGCCCGGACGACCGGCGGGTTCGAAAGCTGCATTTCGACCTGGCTGCCGCCGCCATCGACCACCCGCAGGCTGGCGGGGACGATTACCAGACCGCCCTTCGCGTTTTCGAGTGCGACGTCGTAGATTCCAGGCGCGGTCTGAGTCAGGTCGAACGTGGCGTACAACCGCGTGGTGCTGACGTACCACATCGCCGACGCGCTCAGCGATAAGTCGGCGCCGTCGGTGATTCGGGCCGTGACCGTCCGATCGAATTTCGCGCCGTTGATCTCGATGGTGAGATTGCCGGCCGTGCCGCCTGTTCCGAAGTCAGTGTCCAGCACTTCAAACGTGAGCAGTCTGGCCATCACCGTATAGCTCGGCGCTGGTGTGGGAGCGCTGTCACCAAAGGCCAGCAGGTAATAAACGCCCGCCTGCGTCAGGGGGACGGTGATCTGCTGATCGGGTTGGAATGCCGCGGTGTATCGGAAATCGAATTCAGAGCGCGAAGCCATCTGACCGTAACGCAGATACAACTCATTTGAAGCCGTGAGCGAATCGCTCTCGAAAGTGATGAGCAGCGTTTCTCCTTCGGGCACGTCGACGCGGTAATACATCGACTGGCCATTGGCCAGAGTACCGCTCATCGGCGAGTTCAGCGGGAGGGTCGTGACATCGACGACGACCTGAGTCGCGGAGGCGCCCAGGTTGTTGTGCTCATCGGATTCCCGGAGACGGTCGCGCACGTCCGCGCGAACCAGTATGTGGTATTTGCCGGGCAGCACGCCGGGCAATTGAGCTGTTATGTCCCATGTGGCCGCACCGCGCGCTGCCAGCCCCGTCCGCGTGACACGCTCGAGCAACGGGTCATTCAAGTCCCACGTTTCGTCAGCGGACAGATAAACCGCGTCATACCAGGAACCGAACGTGGCGGAGTCGCTCTGATTCTCGGCCGTGTACGAGATCGTGACCTGGGAGCCGACGGCGGCTGTCGGCGGCGCTGTCACGTCCTTGACGGCCAGGTCCACAGGTGGCGCCAGCGTGACCAGCATCGGGGTCTTGTCATACCCGAGATTGTTGTATTCGCGTCCGTTTTCGGGCACCGCGCCAACCCGGTCCGTGGCAACAAACACATACAACGGCCCCGCCAGGCCGCGCGGCAGTGTGTAACTGATGGTCTCGGTATAGAGCGCTGAACCATCGAGTCCGCCGAGATGGTTGACGCGGCCGATGAGGATATCGTCGTTTTGATAGAAGACCAGGTCGACCGACAGAAATGCATATTACGACCAACCGGCAGTGGTCGTCTGGTCCAGGTTCTTGACCGTCCAACTGACGTCGATTGTGGCGCCGCTCGATGCGGTGGCGGGTGTGGTGACGTCGATTACGGCTAGATCGGGGTAGCTCGGTGGCACCACACTAACCGAGACCGGCAGGGCGAAATCGTTGTTGGTCTCCTCGCCTTCGTGCACGGCGTTGGTGTTGTCGGTCCGGACAATCAAGTAGTAGGCGCCCGCGACCACACCTTCAGGAATAGCGAAGCTGCCCTTGGCCTTGTATTCCGCATCGGGGGCGAGTCGGTTTGCATGGCCACGGTCGACTCCCCTGGCGCTGGACGCCGGTATGAGATAATCAAGCACCAAGTCGTCCGCATCTCGAACCTGATCGGTCGAGAGGACCGCCTGGTCACGCCATTGTTCCGCATCCGTGAATCCGGGCCCGAAGTTCTTGACGGTCCATTCGAGCCGGGCGGCTTGTCCCGCCACCAATGGGTCGCTCAGGGCCACGCCGGTCACCCGCAGGTCCGAGGGCGACTTGACGACATTGAGGGAAGCGGTCGGAGAGGTGTTGTTGTCTTCGTGGTCGCCCTCGTACACGTGCCCGTAGCCTTCCGAGGCGTAATCGACAACCACATAAAGCCCCACTGCGCCTTCAAGATCGACGGGCAGCTCGACGACCGCGCTGGCCGTGTAGGAAGCGCCGACGCCCATGGGGTCGTCGCTCCACACTCCGTGCCTCACCAAGGCGAGCGTCCGTTCGCCCGGATTCAGGCAGACCGCATCCATCCAGGCCGGGTTGATTGTGTCTCCGGTTCCCTGGTTGGTGACGGTCCACTGAACGAAGATGGCTTGGCCGGCGAGGGCTGTGAGAGGACTTGAGATGAGCGTGGCTACCAGGTCGGCCGGGCGCGAGATAATGTTGATCAGGTGTGTACTTGTTAGGGAGTTGTTGGTTTCGACGTTCTCAGTCACGGCATCTCCGTGGTCCGCACTAAGGATAAGGTAGTAATCGCCCTCGACACCTACGGGAATCCGCAACGGGAACCCAGGGGCTTCGTACGGCTGATCTGGGGCAAGCGGCGGGTGCGGTGTGGCGAACGTGGCCATTTTGATGTCGTGAGCGTCCCAGACCTGGTCGGTCGACAGGAAGAAGCCCTCGGTCCAACTCCCCTCTTTGGTCGAGCCAGGTCCGTTGTTGCAGACGGTCCAGGAGAGCATGATTTCATGTCCGGCCAAACCTGTGGCCGGCATGTCCACCGCGACCGGTTCAAGGTCCGGCTTGGGCGTCGCAACAAAGTGCGTGCGGAAGGTCGGATGCCCCGTGTTGTTGCCGGCGTAGCCACCCTCAAAAAGCCCAGGGTGGTTCTCCATCTTCCAGTTGGCCACCACAATCACGTAGTAGTCACCCGACAATTCTTTCGGGAGCGGATACCACAGGTTCACCCTGCTTGGCTCGGTCGGAAATGTGATCGAGATCGAGTAGTTCTCGCCTGGCGCCAGCGAAATGTCACCATGGTCATACCGTCCCAGGCAGATGTCTTCCTGAGTGGGATCATGACCTCCCCAGCTCACGACTTCGTCTTGGCTCAAGAAGACGAAATCCGACCATCCCGTGCTGCCGCGAGTGGCGCCGGAGCCAAGGTTCGCCACGGTGTACTCGATCGTGAGGTCCTGCCAGTAAATCAAAGTCGGCGGCGCGAGCACGGACGTCACCTGCAGGTCTGGCGGAGGAGTGAGTTGGATTTCAAAGGGCGCGCTAGCTCCGAGGTTGTCGTTCTCGTGTCCGGGCTCGAGCACTTGGTCGAGGTTCTCGTAACTTGTCCCGCCGGAGACCAGCTTGGTTCGAGTATCAGCCAGAACCAACACGCGGCGCTCACCCCACTGGTCGATCGGAAGAGTCACCGCCAAACCGCTGGCATAGCGTTCGCCTGCGGCCAGATAGCTTGGGTTGTCGACTCGCCCCAAAAGGGTGTCGGTGTCAGGACTGAAGACGGTATCCTCGGACAGCCACACTTCGTCCGTCCAGGCAGGGACGGTCGTGGGCCCGGTTCCCGTGTTTTCCACCACCCACTCGATTATGATTTCCTGGTAGTTGAAGGCCACATCAGGCAGCCCGATGCTCTCCACCCGCAGGTTCGGGAACGGGCTCAGACGCACAATCATCGCCGGCGGACTGGGCGCCGCGTTGTTCCCCTCGGCTGTGTGTTCGTATAGAGTGTTGTCAGAGTCCGCGATGACTATCACCCACCACGTTCCCTCGCTGTCATACGGCAACGAAACTGATTTCTTCCGCGCTATTTCATCACCCGCAGCGACCGATCCCGTGAAGGGGAACTCGCCCAACAGAATCCCGTTCGTCCCCGCCGGGTTGTCGGCGACGTAGACGCGATCAACCCAGTTGCCTGACGCATGGCCGGTTCCTTGATTGAGCACCACCCACTCGACCGGCATCTCGGCGCCAGAGTAGACCTCGGCTGGCACCGTGATCGATGAAACAGTCAGGTCCGGCAACGGCGGCACGGCGAGCTGGATCGGGACAGCTCCGAAGTTGTTGTTCTCATCCAGTTCGGGCACGGCGGAAAGCCCGTCGGCCTTGACGAGGATGTTATAGAGCCCGGCGGCCAAGTCCGGCGTCAGCGGCAGCGTGACGGTTCCAATCTGTGCATACGGCGTCGAGTCTTCACGGAATGGCAGCGCCGCCGTTGACTGCTCGGTGGCCAGCAGGCGGTCTTCGGCGCTGAACTGGTCGTCGGTGGACAAGTAGAGCGTGTTGCTCCAGCCGTTCATCGCCGCATATGTTCCGGCGTTGCGGACCGTCCAGCTAACGGCTATTGCCGATCCAAAGAAGGCCTCCGCTGGTGTCTGGACGGCATCGATCACAAGGTCGGGCGCCCGTACGTCGAGCGGGACCGCGATCTGATTGTTCTCGTTACTGGTCTCCATCTGCTCGTCGAAACGGTCGGTCACGACGATGACGTAATACATGCCAGCCGCGGTTTGGGGAGGAATGGCAACGTCCTGGGCGGCCTGGTAGCCCGCTCCGATCTCCAACGGCGACCGCTCCTTGGCGTCGTATGTGAACAGCCATGGATCGGTGGCTTCGTCGAACTTGGCGTCCGGCGACATGTACGCGGCGTCGCGCCAATACTGTTCCGCCGTGCCGACACCGTTGTTGGTGACCGTCCACCGAATCGAGACCGTGCCGCCGGGGTAACTCGCCGTCGGCACAGCCTCGCCGCTGACCTGAAGATCGGGCAATCGAGGCAGGGTCAGATCGACCGCCACGCTGGCGGTGTTGTCGGCCTCGGCGGTCTCGTAAACCTGCGTGTCCACGTCCAGTTGCACCAGCACGTAGTACGTGCCATCCGCGAACGCCGGGCCAATCGGCAGAGTCACAGACACAGTCTGCGGATGATCGGTCAGCGCCGGCAGTGGAACAGGCGTGGGCGACACCATCGATTTCAAAGCCCAGTCCGTGGCGGGACTGATCGCATTGTCGGTTGAGAGCCAGACCCAGAGGTTCCATTGACCGGACGCTTCTCCGCGCCCCGCGTTTCTGGTTGTCCAGGAGATGTCGACGGTCTGTCCGAAGTGCGCCGGGGAAGGGGCGACAACGACGCCCTGGGCGACCAGGTTGGGGGGGGCGACATCGACCACAGCGGTGTAGCGGTCGGCGGTTGTCTCGCCGTATACGCCATCGTGGTCTTGGTCCATCCTGTTGCCGACGTAGTCTTCGATGTTCGGCCCGATAACCAAGGTATAGGTTCCTTCGGCGGTCTGCACGGGGCTGAGAATGACACGCACTTCACGTCCGTTCACATCGAGGCGCGTTATTCTGCTCTTGAGGTTCACACCGCCCGGCCCGGTAAACGTCACAACGTCGGCCGTGCTGACCGAGGATGACTTGACAGGCTCGCTGAAGGTCAGAGTGATCTGGCTCAAGGGCATGTTCGTGGCGGGCGCGGGGTTGTAACTGACGACTGACGGACCTGTGCGATCCACGAAGAACGTGCCCGTGTAGGGAGCGCTTGGAAGTCCTTGAAGGTCAACGCAGGCGCCTTGCGCCAATTGGTATGTATACGGGCCCTCCGCGTCAGCCACATCCAATCCGACGGAGTAGCGGGCAGTTCGGCCATCCACCAGGATCGCCGCGGTGGCTGGTCCCCCTCCATTCACTACGAAAGCTGCTGCATCGAGCGCATCGGCCCTGAGCGGCTCGGAGAAGACCAGGTCGATGAATGCCGGGGCATGGGCGCTTTCGCTCGCTTCGGCGGGCGTCGAGCTGATCACCGCCGCGGGCGCGTTGACGAGCGTGGTGTCGCTGGAATGGAGTTCGTACTGGCCACGGCCGCGGCCAGAGACCTGGACGGTGTAAGTGCCCGCTCCGGCCACGAATTCGAGCTGGGCGTTGCGGAGATCGGGCGCGCCATTGTCGTTTGTTGCGACAGGGTTGTTATTGGCGTCCAAGACGTCGATCTTAGGATCGAGGTCGTTGACAGGCTCTCCCTCGCCGTCAAATGGTGTGGTGGTCCAGAGCTGTAAAGTTTTCCCGGGCTCGACCTGGACCAGGTAGTTGTCGACCTTGTCGGTGCCGACGACCAGGTTGTCCAAGCCGGCCGACATGCCGCCCAGACCGCTGACTCGGACGTACTTGATCTCCGGCACCGGGCGCAAGACGGCGAGCGTCCGGACGACATTCATCGAGGCGCCGCCGTTTGTATCGACTGTGGCGAGCCAGTGACCGGCTGAATCGTAAGCCTCCAGTGTCGCCCATGTGCGTGAGTAGGCGTCGCGCGCGATGGCATCGATAGCGACCATGTCAACCGGCTGGGCGAACTCGATCCGCAGCCAGCGGAAGGTCGAGGCCCAGTACTTCCCGGAGCTTCCATAGCCGAAGCCCCGCGAACCGGTCGAGCGTCTGTCGCTGGTTATGGAGACAACGGTCTCCGCGGAGCCATCGACCGTCAGACTCAGCCCGGACACAATGGTCGTGAGTACGGTTCCCGAGGCGTAATCATCCGGCTCCAGACTGTAGCCGGGGACGTCAAGCCAGCCCGCAACACGGGCGGTCGTCTGCAATCGCTGGGCTTCGATTGTCGACAGGTTCGGTTCCCGCTCGAACGCGAGTCCGCGCGCGACTTGCAGGGTGTAACTGGTCTCATTCTCACCGGCAATTCGCACGTAGTACTTGCCGGTCGCGGGAACGACCAACTCAGGGATGTATTCGTCGCTGTTGGTGGCGACATTCTCGACGCCCAGGGCAAGGCATGTGCCGCCGGCATCGCACAAGGTCATGTCAACGTGCCCGCCGGCGAGGGTGGACGCGACGGCAAGTGCAATGCATTCTCCGGCGTTCAGGTCGATGCTGTACCAGTCGTCGGCTCCCGCTGTCGCAGTTCCGTACACGGCGAACCGCCCGCCGCCCGCGCCCGGCACAAGGGCCTGTGCGGCGGCGGGCGAGTCGTTTGCGGGCCCGCTCTCGGCTTCGATTTCCTGACCGGCGCCAAAAAGCACGTTGAGGGTGTAGTCGGATGCGCCGGCCACGCTCGACACCACAATTGAATAAGTGCCTGCTGTTGTCGCCGGCACGGATTGGAGCATGGCCATGCCGCCCGGCGGCGCGGTGGCGACGCCCAGTGAGGCTCCCGCCGGATCGCGCACTTCGATCTGTATTGATAGCGACGGAGCAACGTAGGTCGATGGCAGAAAGACCGTCAGTGACTGGGGAGCATCAAGCGCAATCGTGTATGTGTCGCTATCGCCCGTGCCATGAAAGACACCCTCGACCCAACCTGGTCCCCACGCAGCGCCGGGCAAAGCGTAGCTGCCAGCACCCGCCGCCCCAAGCACCACCAGCGGCGTCGGCAACGGCAAAACGTCGGCCCGGTCCACGTTGAAATGCAGAACCAAGTCATCGCCGCTGATGCCGTCGCTGTTCCCGTCGAGCGGGTTGCCAAACAGGTCGCGAAACGCGTCCACGGATGAGACCAACCTCAATGTATACGCGCCTTCGCCGAGGCTCGTATAGGTGATGGTGAGGGTCTTGCCGGGTGCATCGTAGACAAGATTCTCGGGGCTCCTGGACTCGCCAGTCAGGGTGTTAATCAGCTTCACGTCCTCCGCGTCCAAACCACTCGCGACTAACGCTTCGCTGAACTTGAGTGCCACCGTCAAATCCCCCGGGTCGACCGAGCCGCCCTCAGCCAGCGGCGCACTCGAAATGACCTTGGGCCCCGCTTGATCGGACTGGAACGTGGTGGTGATCGCGGTTAGCGAGGCCCCGGACACGCTGGTGAGCGCGCCGCCGGCCAAGGCGGCCGTGTACAGACCATCGCCTGTGTTCAAGGTCGCGATGATAAATTCGAGCGTATTGCCGTCTACCAAG
Source organism: Verrucomicrobiia bacterium (assembly GCA_034677645.1). GTDB lineage: Bacteria > Verrucomicrobiota > Verrucomicrobiia > Limisphaerales > J093 > JAAYVR01. The sequence goes on along the minus strand of JAXDCU010000420.1, from coordinate 8,742 downwards.
GCGACTCCGGTGGCCGCAAAGCCGTTGAGCAACAGGTCGCCATCAGACACGCTGGACGGCGCCACCGCGGCCGACAGATGGACCCGATAAACCGGCGGGAAACCAGCGACATTCTCCCCATCGGCTGGCTCAACGCCGACCACGCTGAACGGGTCGGCACCGCCAGTCGCCCCCTGCACCCGCAGGACGTAGTCGCCATAGCCGCCCAAACGTCTGACGCGAATAAGGTGCTTGCCCGAGCTGCCGGCCACCAGAGTGACCACGCCGTCCAAGTCGGTGTCCGAGGCGATCACGGTGCCCCCCGCGTCGAGCACGTCCATCCGAGCTTCGAGTGAGTTTTCGGGTTGCCCCGGCTCAGTCGCGGGCTTGGTCAGGGTGAATGTGAGGTTGTCGCCGGTGACGGCGTTTACCGTGTATTCGTCGCCCCACGCAAGAATCTCAATGCCATCCCAGAGCCGGCCCTGGCTGGGCAGGGCATTGTACCCGTAATTCTCGAACCAGACTTGCGTGCTAGCGCCCAGGGCGAAGCCGGCGTCAGCAACAGCGGCCGCCACATCCACCGTATATTCCTCCCAGACACCGGGCGCCTGGTTCGGAGCAGTCCAGGCTCCCGTCCATTTGGTGCGGTTCTCGTTGAACACCACCATCCCACCGTAATCGTTGTACCCGTAGCTGGCGTGACGAAAACGCACAAGGGCATCAGGAACGGACGAGAGGTCGAGAGTCCAGATGGCATCTTCGCGGGCCGAGCCGAAACCGATTTCTTCGCGGTCCATGGCGATCGCATATGAACCTGAGGCCGCGCCGAAGGCGTCTGTGACTCGAACCCGGCCTTCGTCGCCGGAAACAGTGAACTCCCAGTCCGAGGGCGCCGAGCCAGCCTCGAAACCCTCGAAGAGAAGAGGGTAAGTGTCCAATGAGGTTGAACCCGCCAGGCTACCCAGCACTTGCCCGGCTTGCGTTATATCCTGAGGCCCGGTGAAGTAGCGGCTGGGCGGCAATTCGAAAGCCGCGCCTCGTGTGATTACCAGCGTGTAGTTGGACCCCGGAACACCTCCGCTGACGCGCGCGTAATACTGTCCAGCGGCAGCCGCCACAAAACCCGTGATATGCTCGTCGAGCTCCTCGGCGCCCTCATCGACCCCCCGTGCCAGAAGGTTGCCGCCGCCGTCGAGCAGCTCGAGCACCGCGGGCGGCCAGTCCAGATGCACTGAAATGCCGTCAATGCGCTCGCCTTCGGTGTCGGTGGCTGCGCTCAAAACCACCAAGTCCAGCGCCGATTCCCCCCCGAGTGTGCCAACTGCCAACCCGACCGGGCCTTCGTTGGTTTTGTACTCAGCGCGGAGTTTGAACCGGCCGGCCCCCTCGTTGGCAAACCAAGAGACAACGTCGTCTCCACCAAAAACCTGGTTTGAGTCGTTGGCAGTCAGAATGTCCGTGTCGCCGTCACCGTCGAAATCGGTCAAAGCAAGGGCCTGGGGAGCTCCATTGACCACGCGCAGGAGCCATGGAACGAGCAGCGTGCCGTCGCCCGCCCCTTCGACGATCGCAATCGCATTTCCCGTGGCGAGGTCTTGTGATCCGTTTGCCGTCACAACGTCGAGCTTTCCGTCGCCCGTGACATCCGCAACGGCCACCGCCACGACCTGATCGGCAACTGCCAACCACTGTGTCGGCGAAGCCACATGCCCGTCACCCGACCCCTTCCAAACCGTGACGTAGTTGCCCTGCCCCGTCAAAACCACATCGAGTCGCCCGTCGCCGTCCATGTCACCGAGAGCGACGTCCGACGGGGCGACGCTTTCGTCAGCGGAATCCAATGCTGTGCTCAATCCGCCCGCACCATCACCCAGGAGCACCGAAATCACTTGTGCCGGCGTGTCGCTGGCGACGACCACGTCGAGTTTGCCGTCGCGGTTCATGTCGCCCGCCGCAATTGCCCGCGGCGATCCGGTCACGTGAAACGCTTGAACGACCCCGAAACTGCCTGAGCCGTCGTTCAGCGCCACCGCAACGTTGCCCGCGACTGGATTGCCCTCTTCATCCCACCGCTCGCAGGCGGCCACGATGTCCAGGTCGCCGTCCCCATCCAGATCAGCCAATGCGACGTCGCGCGGGCTCCCGGGAAGATCGTAGGAGGGGCCGGCGACAAGAACGCCGTCGGCGCCAGTGAACCAAACCGCGGCGCGCCCGCAGTCGTTGGCAGGCTCGCCGGCGTATCCGACAACGACCACGTCTGCCAGCCCATCCCCGTCAAGGTCGCCTGCAGCCATTGCCGTGGGTGAGAAAGGCGCCGTGTGCCAGCGGGCCGGGTACGCGTCGTCACCCCCGTCCACCGCAAGGACCAACGACGCGAATTGACCAGCGCTCAGTTCGAACTCGAACAGGTCCGGCCCTGGCCCGAACTGACCCCTGGCAGCCAGCCGGTCAGCCGCGCTTTGCAGGCCGATGGCGCTGTTTTCGAGATTCTCCGCGGTGGAAAGCGCGTCATTGGACGCGCCTCCGGCCGACTCGAGTTCGAGGGCGGCGTTGAGCAGCAACTCGATCGAGTAGGAGCCCGCACCCGCAACCGACTCGGCAAGGCAGGTGTATGTGCCTGTGAAGGCTGCGGCGACGGTGTTGATGACCGCCTTTTGCCAGGGGCCACTGGCGGCTGCCACACCTATCGTCGTATTCGCAGGGTCGCGCAGCTCGATCCGGGCGTTCAGCGCTGGCTCCGTCGGTGTCAACCAGAGCGTGAGTGTCTGCCCCCCGTCAACCTCGATTGTGAACAGGTCCGTGATCCCTGTTCCCGCGAAGGCACCCAACACGGCACTCGAATAGAGCAACCCCCCTGCCGGACCCTGGGCAACGGTGGGCACCGGAAACGCGCCCACAGGCGAGGGCGGCACAGCCGGGGCGGCCGTCACCGGCATGATTGTGGCTGTGGCCGGCGGAGGCCCGTTGGCGGACCTGAGCGTCTCGGTCAGGAGCGTGACGGCGGACGGCGCGTCCACGGCGCTTGTGGAGACCAGACCCGGTGTGGATTCCGACAAAACGACAACCGAGACCGTCTCGATGGACGGCCGGTCGGGCGCGGCGATGGCGCAACCGAGCGAGTCATCCTGGTTCTCGCTCGAAGCGTCAGTCTGTGGAACTGATGAGGGCAAAACCACCTCGGTTGGCACCCCAGTGAACAGGTCGACCGGTTGGTCGGTGCATGAGGACCTCAGCCCATCCTCCGTCTGTCCCGTTAACTGGTCTGCTAACAGGAAGTCAGACGCGATTGGAGCGCAAGTTGCGGCGTGTGCCGCGCATGCGACGGGCAGTATCTCAACCCCTGAGAGAAGAAGACGAGGTTCAAGCGCCTCTACCGCGAACACGTTCCGCATTGCCCGTCGGTCCAAGTAGCCCTCTCTTTCGGCCCAAGTGCGGCGCAGCATATGAGTTGCGGCGCATGCGTCAACCAGAAACGACTTTGTGATCGGGAGATTGTTGGCGGGCGCGTGAGAGTCAGCGTCTTAGGCCACAACCTCCGCTGCCGGTTGGCTGGCAGGCTGTCGGGCTCAACAAAACGTCGGCTGACTCCCAGAATGCGGACAGGATCAGCTCGCCACTGTCGGGCGAGTTACAGAACCCGGGAGACGGGGCTGTCCGTTTGGACATCACTTCTCCGCGGCAAGAGCATCCCATGTTTCGAGCCAAAGCGGGCGCACCGCTTCGTCCACAGCCAGTTCCCGCGGGAGTTGAAGCGCCTTGATCAGCTCGATGACGTCGGTCTTGTCCTTGTGGCGACGGTTGGGGCTGTTGGACCAACTATCGAGCTTGAGCGAGACGAGTTTCTCCAGCGCCACGAAGCGCGGCTCATCCCATACCTCCCGCGGGTCGGGGAACGGAACCTTGCATCCGACCTTGAGAACGCGGCCAGCGGGCAGAAAATTGATCACTGCTCCATTGCGTTTGTCGCGCACGCTGTCTTCGCACTGCGGGATTCTGACGAATGGTCCGGACAAGTCCGCGGTGAGCAACTCGACCGCGTCCAGCACATCGTGCACCACGATGTCGCAGTCTATCGTGACTCGAAAGTAGCCATGCTCCTGGACCGCCAAGCCACCGACGACAAGATGCGAAACACCGTGGCGCGCCAGAATCTCAACGGCGCTCCGCAGCGTCTGTTCGAGACCCGATGTTCCCGTTGTCTCGCGCAATATGTAGGCGCCCGTCGTCCGCACGGAGGCAACATATCCAACTGGCTCACTCGTGCCAACCGGTTTTCAGGCCGATTCAGCTCCTTTGATGCAATTGCACCGAGCCTGTTGCTCGAGCCAATCGCATGCCTTGGGCAGGACTTTGCTCCAGTGGAATGTTTTGGCGCGTTCCCACGCGGCGCGGCGATAACACTCATAACGTTCGGGATTCCGAACGCATTGCAGAACTGAGTCGGCCAACGCTTCGGGCGACTCGGCCGTGGCGACCAGACCGGTTTGGTCGTGCAAGGTCGACTCGGTCAATCCCGCCACCGGATAGACGACAGCTGGCGTGCCCATGGCGTTTGCCTCGATCACGTTCAAGCCCCAACCCTCCCGCAAGGACGCGTGGAGCAAAATGTGAGCTTGTTGGAGCTGACTGTCCTTATCTGTTTCGGACAGGGGTCCAGCGAACTTGACGCGGTTGCTCAACCCGAGCTGGACGGTCAGCTCTCTGCATGCCGACTCCATGCCGCCGGTGCCAACGACTGTCAGTATGGCATCCACATTGCGCGCCACAAGTTGCGCGACGGCGCGTATCCCATGTTCAACTCGCTTGTTAGGCGCTAGTCGCGAGACCATCACCAGTCGCAATGGCGCGGTCAACGGCTTGGGATTCAGACGAGGTAATGCTACCGTGTGGACGCCGTACGGGATGAGGTGAACTCGTTTCACGCCGTGACGCTCGAGCATCGACTTTGTGGTTGAGGACGCAGTCCAGAATCGCACGTTCCGGTAGAGCCAGTGTGTCCAGCATTCTTGGCGTTTACCGATGGCGGACGTTGGCCAGCGATAGAAGACGTCCCAGATCGGCCCCAGCACCTCGTGCACGTAGGCGACGCAGTTGGTGCCACACCACCAGGGCGCATACCACGGCAGACCGTGATGCTGATCGATCACAAGATGGAAAGGCGCTTGCCGGCGATGCCACTTCCGAGCCGCAAGAATGGATGAGCCCTTCCCACCGCGGCGAATGACATGAATACCGGAGATGACCTCCTGATCGGGCGCGCCGGGGAACTGGTTGGCGAACCAAAAGACTTCATGCCCTCGCTCCGTCAATGCCGCGAGGTATGCTTCGGTGACCCGCTCGGCTCCACCTGAAAGCGGGTTTCGCGGGTCCCGCCAATTGAGCATCAGGAATCGCATTTAGCGGGAACGCCGTTGACTTTGGCGGTTGTCAAACACAAGTCGCTAGTACCAGAAAACCACTCGGAAAGTCAGGCGAAAAAGCGGCGTCCGGTTCGTACGTGCGCGGGATGCCGATGTTCCACCAGGCGGGCCGAGCGGGTTGAAAACCTTGCACGGAACCTTCCCATTCCGTTAAATCGGTTGGTGCCGACCACGGTTATCGCCGTCGCGAACCAGAAGGGTGGAGTTGGGAAAACGACCACCGCGGTCAATCTTGCTGCCTGTTTGGCGCGGCTTGGAAAACGAATCCTGCTGCTTGATCTAGACCCTCAGGCCAACGCAACAAGCGGGCTTGGTTTGCCCAAAACACCCGGGTGCAGCGCCTACCGCGCGCTCCTGGGAGAAGAATTGCTAGACAGACGCATTCAGCCAACCCAGTGGGAATTGCTTGAGATCATTCCGGCGGAACTCGACATGTGCGGAGCGGAAGTCGAACTGCCTCGCTTGGATCAACACTTGTCGCGGCTCAGGCGCGCACTTGACCCAATCAAGCTCGTCGGCCGCGCGGACTTGGTGCTTATCGACTGCCCGCCTTCGCTTGGGATTCTCACGCTGAACGCATTTGCCGCGGCCGACATGCTGCTTGTCCCACTACAATGCGAGTACTACGCACTGGAGGGCATTTCGATGATCACCAGGCTGCTCGATCAACTGCGCGGCTCTGGCGCCAATGCGAATCTCAAGCTCCTGGGCGTGGTGATGACGATGTTCGACGCGCGCACGCGGCTCTCGGCGCAAGTCGTGGACGAGGTCCGAGAGCATTTCAAGGAGCTCGTGTTCGAGACGGTTATTCCGCGCACCACGCGTCTGGCCGAGGCGCCCAGTTATGGCAAGCCGATCATCGATTACGATCCGTACAATCCAGCGGCGTCGGCTTACGAGGTCCTTGCCCAGGAAGTCCTCGTCAGGCTGAATCCTCAGAGCGACCGCGAGCGCTTGGACAACGCCGTCTGAAATTCGCGAACGACCATCCTCGCTTCGGCGGACCGCTAATCGGCCTGTGGAGCCTATGTCTCCTGAACGTTCAGCTGCGCGGGCTGGAGAGGCGCTGTTTGGTCGCAACTTTTCTCAATTTCAGTTGTTAGACTCGGAGCCGTCCTGGCTCATGCGGTCGGGGCGACTTTGAGCGTCAACGACAAGATGGCATTTGCCTCAATCAAGAGCGTGCTGGGACGGGCGGGGCTTATAGACTCGGCCAAGTTCGACCAGTTGCGCAACTCGTGGCGCGCCATGCAGGATGGCGAAGAGGACGAGACCAAGAAGGTCCCGTTGCTGCTCTTCCTCCAGGAGCAATCCGGCCACGCGGCGGATGTCTTTCTCGATAGAGTGGCAAAGGAGGTTGGGATTCCGTTTCTGCGGCGACTCAAGCGGGCGCAGGAATTTGAGAAAGAGTCCGGGGACGGGTGGCGGAAACAGCTTTTGACCGTGCTCTCGAGCAAGGTGGCATTCCAGTACCGCGCCGTGCCGACACTGGTTGAGGAAGGCCGCATACAGGTCGCCGTGAGCGATCCTTTTGACGGCAACATGCTGCAGGCTGTGCATTTTGCCGTGCAGCGCCCGGTCGAGTTCGCGCTGGCGCCACTGGATGAGATTCAGACCATTCTCAAGGAGTACTACGGGATGGGCGCCGAGACCCTGGACCAGATGAGCGGCGGCGAAACCGGGGACCTGGACCTGCCCACTGACAAGGAGATCGCCGATGGCGACCAGGAAGCCAGCGTCATCAAATTCGTCAATCAGATCATCTGGGAAGCCCACAATAGCAAGTCCACCGACATCCATTTCGAGCCAATGGAGGAGGAGTTGCGTATCAGGTATCGCATCGACGGCATACTTCACAAGCAGCCGATGCCAGAGCAGTTGAAGCGGTTCCAGGCCGCTATCATCTCGAGAATCAAGGTGATGTCCGGCATGAACATCGCCGAGAAACGCCTTCCCCAAGACGGCCGCATCAACGTGCGGATCAAGGGCGAGGAACTTGACATTCGCGTGTCGACTGTGCCGACGGTGTATGGGGAGAGCGTATCGCTGCGTTTGTTGAGTCGCGGGCGGGCCTCGTTCAACATGCGCAATCTGGGGTTGTCGGAATCCCAGCGCTTCGCCATTGAGAGGATTATCGTCAAACCGCACGGGATTTTCCTCGTCACGGGACCAACCGGGTCGGGCAAGTCCACGTCGCTGTATGCTTTCCTTACCGAGATCAACAAGCCGACCAAGCGCATCATCACAATAGAAGAACCGGTCGAGTATGAGATCGCCGGCGTGAACCAGATCGCCGTGCGCCCTGAGATCGGCCTGACTTTTGCCATGGGGCTGCGCCACATTCTGAGACAGGACCCGAACGTTGTGATGGTGGGTGAAATCCGCGACCTTGAGACTGCGGAGATCGCGATCAGGGCGGCGCTGACGGGTCATTTGGTATTCAGCACTCTTCACACAAACGACGCGCCGAGCGCTTTCACCCGGTTGATCGACATGGGTATCGAACCATTCCTTGTGGCGTCGTCGGTTGAGGCTGTTATGGCGCAGCGCCTTGTGCGTACCATTTGCGCCTCGTGCAAGACACCTCAGCAAATTGAAAAGGACTACTTGCGCCGCATTGGCTTCCCGGCCCCGCGCATCGATACAACAGTGTTCTACAAAGGGCGAGGGTGTGACGATTGCCGTCAGCTTGGATACCAGGGACGAACTGGAATCTACGAACTGCTTGTGTTGACCGAGGAGATTCGGCCCCTTGTCCTGAACCGCACATCGGCTTCAAATATCGCTCAAAAGGCGATCGAGCTTGGAATGCTCACGCTGAGAATGGATGGCTGGGAGAAGATCGAGCAAGGCGTCACCACAATTGAAGAAGTTCTCCGCGTTACGCAGAGTGAGGAACACTTGGCAGCGCTTATGGACGACAAACTCTCGCTTGTGACCAAACCGTGAAAGCGCCGCGCTGGCAAACCGCTAATGTAGTGGCCACCGCCGGTGACCGACGGCAGCTTTGGCACTTCCGGCGCGTTGGGAGCAAGGCCGAACTGCAGGCGGACCAGACGCTGGCGGCGTCTTCGGCGCTTCCAAAGTCGGCTGTGGCCAGAACGGTGAGCGATCTGTGGCAGCCCAAGCTCAACATCGCGTGGTTACCCGCAAGCCAGGCCTTTCTGCGCGTCGTCCAGTTGCCACCTTGCGACCCGAGCGAAATCCCGGCCATGGTCGAGTTCCAGATCGAGAAAATCTCGCCGCTTCCAGTGGCGCAAGTAGGATGGACGACGCACTTGGTTGGTCAGCGCGGCGCCGACACCCAAACAGTAGTGGTGATCAGGGCGACGCGCGGGGTTGT
>JAXDCU010000419.1:0-7773 GCA_034677645.1 Verrucomicrobiia bacterium | reverse complement strand
CCGATTCCCAGCGAGCAAAGAAACCGGATGGATGATTGAACCGAGCCGCCAGTTCGAGTTGCTGCAGTATGGAGCGTTGGTGGGTGGACTGGCCGGGTTGCCATGCGGGCACTTCGGGAAGAGCGGTGTCCAGTTCCGCCTCACTCAGGCGGTAGCGTGCGGTGAACGCGAAGTCGCGGCCGACGAGTTGGCCGATGGTGACAGCGAGCGAGCGCTCGGTGAACTCGAGTTGCTGGCGGAGTGCGGTCTCGCGTAGGAAAGTGTCCCCTTCGAGCGGCATCACGTACTCAAACGCGCCAACGGCGCGACCGGCGTCGCTGCTCAACTTCTCGGCGGCGATTGTGAAGTAAGTGCGCGTGGGGAATGTCTGGTCGAACCCGACGCTCCAGATTTCGAATTCTTGTCCGCCGACTGAGCCTGTGATCGGCTCGGGAATGAGGCCGCGATATGCTTGGCTGAAGCCCGCGACCTGGACCGGCTCGAGCCTGAAGCTCTGATCGAAACTTACGCCGCCGAGCGAGCGCGTGTAAGCACCGCGCAACACCGCGCCCTTCCAGGGAGTGACCGTGAGACCGACCTTGGGGGAAACGAGGTCTCGGGTTTCCTCGCCGTCGGCGAGCGGTATGGTGCGGAAATTGACCGGCTGAGTAAGGCGATCGTAGCCAACGCCGGCTGTGAGCAGGAGCCACTTGGCGATAGCCCACTGGTCGTAAGCGTAGAGGCTGAGACGTTCGAGGTTCGGAGATGCGGCGGAGCGGGCGATAGCCTCCGGCATGTTCGCGACATCAACCAAAGCCGATGTGTCGAACTCGCCATTCTGGTAGCGCGCGCCGGCGACGAGCGTGTGCGGGCCGACCTGGCCAATCTGCTGCACTTCGGCCGAGACGGCTGTGAAGCGGCTTTTGTATTCTTCGAGCGGCATGGGAAAAGGCGTGAAGATGCCGATCTCGCCCAGATCGTCGCGCATGAAGAAAAGCGATTCATTCTGCGGATTGCGGTACGTGAGCGTGTTGTTCCAGGGACTGACGAGAAACAGGGTGTGCCAGCCCGGCTGCCATTCGTGGTGGAAGCCGAGTGCGACGAGCGGTTCGTGGCGCTCGGCAATGCGCAGGCCGAGATTGGCTGCGGCCGGGTCGTACCGCTGGAGCACGTCGCCGGATTCAGCGTCGTACCAGGTCGCTTGGATGAAGAGACTGTCGGACGGGCCGAGCTGCTGCTTGATCGACGCGGTGAGGGCGAGCTGTTCGAGGTCGGCGTTGGGCCGCTGGCCGGCTTCGGACCGGTAATAGGCGTCGAGCGCGTAGGCGAAGTTTCCGAACTGACCGAACTGGGCGCCTCGTTCGAGCCAGTCGCCGTTGCTTGTGTAGGTGGTTTGGTTGACGACGCCGAAGCCGTCGTGCTCGAACAGCTTCGAGTACTCGTTCTGGGAAATGGTCTGCGACAACGAGCCCGCCCCGACCGGCGCGAGCAGGTTGGCGAGCAGGAACTCGGAGAGCCAAGGCGTTTCGTAACGCAGGTTGATCTGACGCGGATCGCGCATGGCATCGTAGCTGTTGGCGAGGAACAGGTGAGCGGATGGGTTGGCGTAGTCGAAGTTTACGGCGCGCGTCGCCTCGCGCACGCTCAAGTCGTTGAAGCCGGCGTCGGCGTAAACGTTGGCGAGGTTTGCGCTGCGAACGGCGCGGTCCTGGTCGAGCAGGAGCTGCGAGCGATAGATGGCGCGATTGTCGTTGAGCGCGACGGAGCGTTCGAGGTCGGTGACGGCTGCATTGACGCGGTTCTCGCGCTGGCTCAAGAGCGCTGAGTAGAGCCAAGGCGTCGGGTCGAGCGGGTCCATTTGGCGCGCCAGGTCGAGCTCGTGATCGGCCTTGGCTGTGTCGCCGAGCTCGTCGAACGCCTTCCCCAGGTAGCTCCGCAAGAGCGCGCGCTGGGGCTCGGTCGCAGCCGCGATCTGGAGGTCCTGCCGCCCGCCTTCGATGTCTCCACGCCGAATGCGGCAGAGGCCGCGCCCCAACCAGCCGTTGGCCAGGCCACCGTCGAGCGCAATGGCATCCTCGAAACACTGTTGCGCCGACGCAATCCGGTTCCGAGCTGTCTCCACGAACCCTTTCAGAGCGACGGCCTGCGCGTTGCGCGGCGCCAATGCAAGCGCCTTGTCCAACGCCACGCGGGCGGCGCGCGTTCGGCCAAAGCCAAACTCCAATTCCGCCACACGCGCCCAGCCGAAACCGAAGTCGGGCGATTGCGCCACGGCATGGCGTGCTGCGTCCAGAGCCGCGCGCAGGTCGCGTCGAGATTGGTGATGGTAGGACCAAGCCAGCCATTCGGTGGCGGTCAGATTGGTGTTGTCAGCCTCCGCGTTTTCCGGCGCCGGTTTGAATTGGACGGCGGAAATCAGCAGGTCAACTGCGCGCGCGAGCCCACCCAGACGCGAGTCGGTCCGTAGCGGATCGAGCAGAGTCTGCGCTTCGTCAACCTTACCGACGCTGAGCAGCAGCACCGCTTGGTAGACTCGCGCTTCGTCAGAGCGCGGCCCGTTGTCGGTCGGGTAATCTACCAGCGCGCCCAGCAGATCGCCCGCGCGATATGCGGCAAGAGACGCCGCCAAAGTCGCTTCATCCGTCGCCGGGAGCGCGAGCTCGGCGGGATCGAGCATAGCCGGGTAGTAGAGGCACCATTGGATGGGCTGGAGGTCACCGGCCATGAGCACGGCTGTTCGCGTCGGCGCTGAGTTTGGCGTGGCGGTGCCGACTTCGCCGCTTTTGAGTTCAAGGCGACCCAAGGTATTGGTCATCTCGACCTGGCCTTCGATTAAGGTGAGAGTTGTGGCGCCGTCGGCGGCGACTTGGAAAGTGAACTCGGTCCCGCGCACGACTGCCCAGCCACTGGGACCGTCCACCTCGGCGTCGCCCGGTTTGTCGCGGTTGAAGAAGTAGATCAGGCCCTGGAGCAGGCTCGCGCGAGTCTTCCTGCCTTCCGCGGACGGGATGGTCAGCAAGGTCAATTCGTGCACTTGCAGGACGGAGTTGTCACGCATCCGGAGCAGGGCCTGACTGCGCTCGCCCGTTTTCAGCCGGTCGCCGGTGTTGAGGACTTGGTTGGTGTAGGCGCGGTCCCAGGCCGTGGCGCCGGCGCGGGAAACCTCGACTTGGCCGGCCAGATGGAGTACGCGGACGTCGTTGGTGACCGGGGCGGGGGCCGCAAAGCCCGCACATGCCCAGAGGATGGCGGCACAGGCGTACAGGCGCACCCGCCACCGCGTACCGGAGAATCGAGGCCCGTGATGGTCCGAATCGGCCTGGCCTGCCCACAGGCCGCGTAGGTTCGCTACGTCAGCACTCATGTTCTTACAGATGGATACGCTTGCCGTTGGTGAATCTATCGCAAAGCTCACCCATCCCGCCATTGGGAGAGATTGGGTGCTGAGGCTGGTTCGAAGAGGGACCAGATATCTCCCGCAGAGCCGCCAAGACCGCAGAGGGAACTCTCGCTCAATCGAATCATGACCGATACGGTCGCCATTTGCAGCGATCCTCTCTCTGTTCTCCGACTTCTCTGCGCCTCTGCGCCTTTGCGGGAGCCGTTTGTGCCTTCGAACAGCCCAGCATTGCTGTCAGCGCGCAAGCGCGATGGAGCCTGCGCTCCAATGTGAGCTGGGATCTGCATTCTCAGATGAGCTCGGTTTCCAGGCGTCGGACTTCTTCTCTGATCAGCGCCGGTGTTCATAGGGATTGGCGTCCGAGCTGTTTCGTTTGCAGCCTCACGAGGTCCGCGTGCAGGTCGCCGGCTGACTGGTACCGGTGGGCTGGATTGGGCTGGCAGGCTTTTAGGATCACCTCATTGAGCTCAAGCAAGAGCGGTCCATCCGGGTGTTGGGCGATGTCAGTGGGGAGTTCCGGAAAAGCGTCCACCTTTTTCCCGAAGCCAGCTTCGTAGAGCACCTTTCCGAGGCTAAAAATGTCGGCGGCCGGCCGGCCGGGTCCTTCCGGCGCGAGGTATCCGACGGTCCCCACCGCGGTGATTGGTCCGCCGGTGTCCGCCAGTTCCTCCACAAGTCCGATGTCAGCAAGTTTCGGATTGCCGCGGGCGAACGGGATGTTGGCCGGTTTAATGTCCCGATGGGTCAGGCCGTTTTCGTGGAGGAAGTGGAGGGCGGCCGAGAGATTCACGCCCAACTTGAGGCAGTCGCCGACCGGCAGGGCACCTGACCGCGCGAGCATCTTCGCCAGGTTCTTCGGCGAGTAATGGGCTGGGTCGATGTCGGAGCCGGTGGTTTCGTCGTCCGCGATTTCCATGATGTAGTAGAAGTAGCCGTCGTGGTCATTGCGGCCGACGTGTAGAACGTGAATCAAACCGGGGTGCAAACGAGAGACGGGTGTAAAATGTTGGACGCCTCGAAACTCGCGGTCGAAAGGCCGTCGGTCTTTGAAGGATTTGAGATAAACCACCTTGACGGCGTGGTAACAACCGGTCACGTCAGCCGCCAGCCAGACTTCGCCGTAGGCCCCTTGGCCGATGCGGTTGATCAACTCATGGTCAGGAATGCGAGGCAGGGAGCCTCTGCCGCCCTGCACGCCGTCCGCAACCAGGCCCGCCGGCTTGCTGTCAGACGCGGGAACGCGAGCCGCGCTGCGCCGGGCGGCCACAGCCTTTTCAAGCCGTTTCTTCTCTTTCTGCAAGCGGAGGGTTTGGGTCAGAACAGACCAACTGACAGCAGCGGGAATCTGCACCAAGCTCACGACGGCCCAAGAAAACCAATAATGCGTGCGCCACACCATCAGGCCCGCAGCGACGCCCAACAGCAGCGCGCATCCCAAACCGATGCCCGCTGCCCAAACCGGACGGCACAGCACCATGCCGAAGCCGGCCAAACCACCCAGGAACACCAGCGTGCCCAACTCGCCCAACGGCGTCATCCGCCTGAGCCAGTCGCGTCGGATTAAATTCAGATAGGTCGTGGCAATCACCTCGGCGCCGGGTGATTTCCGACCGGTCAATCGCGTGTAGGGAGTCACGAAATCATCTGTGCCTTTGCCGCCGGTGAATCCCACGCCATACTGAGCTCCGACGAAAACCACTTTGTTGGAAAAGGCCAAGTCTGGGACGGCGCCATCACGAAGTGCCTGGTGATAGCTGTAGTATGGGAGCGTTCCCGGCGGACCGTAGAAGTTGATCCAGCGCGCGCCGCGGACAACCGGTAACGGCTTGCCCAGAGTGTGCACGGCCACGCACTCCGCCAGCGTCAGAGTCCCTTGTTCAGCGGGCGGCTTGTAGTGGCGCCGAACCGCGTAATCCGCTTCCACCTTCTCGACCAGGCCCCACTTGGTCACCGCCCGAAGACCGAGGAAGGGCGGCGTGAGTTTCGACCCCAACAGAACTCCGCCGTGGACTTGGGGGCCGATGGTGGCTGCTACGAAGACGCTGCCGTTTTCTTTTGCCGCTTCGATGAGCTGGGAATCGCCACTCGGGCGGTTCGTCAGGTTCCGGCTTTCCTCGAACAGTATATCGAACACGATCGCCTTTGCCTGACTTCGGGCCAGACGGTCGACCAAACGCGCGTGCACTGCCCTGTCCCACGACTGGAACCAGGGCTGGTTCAGTTCGATATGCGAAGAATCGTCCATGTAGACCAGAACCACACCCTCCGGCACGATAACGGGCCGAAACCAGAACGCGGTGTCGTAGCTCAAATTGCTCAGCGAGCTTCCCAACGGAAGCGCGAGAGCAACCAATGTCAGAACCCCCACCAGCACCGCTCCAACCGCCCCGTAGTGAGCGTTCTTGCGCACGGCTCCGCGGAGCTTCGCCAGAGGCGATTTGGCGGCAGTCGCCTCCTCGATCATCGCCAATCCAAACGCAGCGTCCTGTTCCGCGGTCGACTTGGCTTTTTCCGAATCGGCCAGCGGAACAATGACAGTCCTGCCTTGTTCGGCCACCTCACAAATCTCGATCGGTTCGTCAACGCCTTTGAGCTGGAAGAACCCATGGATCACCCAGTGCAATAGCCCAACGCCCTCGATGGTCTGGCCCTTGAGCATCTGCCGGGCATTCTCGAACGCAAACCGAGTCAGCAAAATGTGACCCGGTCCGCACAGGGCCATCACACGCGCGCATGTGTCGACCTGGATGCCGCTTAGGTCCTTCGGATGCCCATCCTGACCTGTATCTTCGACCAACACTTCCCCGACGTGAATGCCAACGCGGTCTTCAATCGGACGCCCAACACGTCGCGAGAAATCGCCAAGCGCGGCCTGCAACTGTAGCGCGAAACTAACTGCGTCTGAAGGATTGCGAAAAACGATCAAAAACGAATCACCGGCGATCTTGATCTCCTCGGCCTGGGCATGTCGGGCGAGGATTGTGCGTACCAGGGTGTGGTGCTGTTCTAGAATCTTGGTCGCATCGACGTCCCCCAAGTCCATCTTGAGCCGAGTCGAGCCAACCATGTCCGTGAACAAGAGCGTCATCAAACCCGCGCGGTGTTTGCGCTGAAACTCCGCGGCGAGGGTTAGATGACCTTGCTCGACAGCCGGGTCCACGGATACATGGAGCCTAGTGGCGGTGTCAGGAGAGTCAAGGTGTAACCGCGCGAGCCCAACCCGCCAAAGGCTATCGGCCTCGCAAGCGCCAGAAGCGCAGAAAACAGGTTCGAATTTCGATCGCGACCCAAACCCGGCTCGCCCAATACCAAGCGCAGAAGATGAGATCGCCAGCAACTCGCGGGATCAATCCTCCTCGCGCGGGAGTGTGGCGACATGCCGCTTCCAAAGCTCAAGCTCGACGTAAAGTTGGAAAAACACACCGGGCCGGTCCTCAAAGAAACCCACCATCAGCCAGCGCTTGTTGGATTCCTCGTCTAGCTCAGCCTCAAATCTGGCGCTCACAACCATCATCGACGCGTACGGGTCTTCTGGGATTTCGCTCCACCACCCTGTGTTGCGGAAGCCGCGGAAATACCATGGCAACGGCCAGTAATCGCCGCCGGGCGCCATCACCTGAATCGCCAGCCGCTCCGGATCGGGGTGGACACTGGCGATGGCATCCACCTTCTGGACCAATCTCAACAAGTCAGGCACCGTGTGGGCGTAGACGTAAGGGCTCTTACGATCGGTCGATTGGCTCAATGCGGCGCGACAGGCTTGAACGCCCAGATGCGCCACCGTGGCCGCCACGATCACGGCGACGCAGACCATCGCCCATCGCGCGCGGCACGCCCCAAACAAAACCGACGCGCCAACGCCAGCCAGTAGAATCATGCCATGGTGGAATCCAAGCAGACACCACGGTGTCTTGTAAGAAATCGCGCTGTACAAAACCGTGAGCGCCAAACTGTAGATGGCCAGAAAACGGACAAGAGGAGCGGCTGCGCCCAGCGGTAGCCGCCCGCGGAATGATGCCCACGCGCCAACAGCGGCAAAAAGCAGAACTCCAACCTCAGTCCAAACAGGTCCGCCCGCCCTGCGAAAGAACGCCAACCTCTCGATGTAGAACCACCACGGATGCAAATGAGGCGACGCTCCACCAGCGCGCCGCAACCAAGGGACGTACGTCAGCACCGAATCCACTATTCCCCGCCAGTTCGTGAAGAACGACGTGTAGAAAACCAGCGACACAACCGCCGCCAAACCCAAACCAAGCGCAACATGCCGCCAGCGAACTCTTCGGCGCCATACCACAACAAGGCCAGCAACGCCCACCCTCCCGCGTTCCATCAAGGCAGTAGCAAGCCCTGCCATCAACATCGCCGCCAGCGCCAACACAAATGTCTCTTTC
>JAXDCU010000418.1:0-3779 GCA_034677645.1 Verrucomicrobiia bacterium | reverse complement strand
CTCAGGAAAGGGCCATTTTACAGCCGATTTCGCTGCCTGTCAGGCGATGGGTCTGTGATTGCGAGAGTTGTGATTGAACGGGGTGGTGCGACTGAGAGCACCAATTCCTGTCCGATTCCGACCCTCGCCTCCATTCTTAATGCTTGTGCATTAGGAACTTAGGAGAGCTGGAAGTTCAACTTCCAGTGAAACTTCCAGTAAATCCAGCAGGTGGCGCGTACTCTGCCATTACTCCGCACGGAGGTGGCACGTACTCGCTACCGCACCTTCAGCGTTCTGCCCTATCCTCAAGAAAGGCAGAACATGAAAACGCGTTTCCGCCTTTTCCGACGCGCCAGTGGTGTCTTCTACATCGAAGACAGCACCACGCTGCGCCAGGAGAGCCTCAAGACAAAAGACAGAATTGTTGCGCAACGATTATGTCACGCGAAGAACTCTGCGCATGAACAACCGGCCCTGAACCTGCAACTGGCTCGCACATATCTCGCCGCCAGCGATCCCGAGGTCGCAAAGCGGACTTGGCAGACCGCCATGGAAGCGGTCGTGGCCACCAAATCCGGCGTGACCCGCGAACGCTGGGAACGCGCGATCAAGGACCACGCCTTCGATGCCATCCGGAACTTGCGAATCCTCGAGACCCAGGCTGAGCGCCTCCTCCACGTACTCCAGGTCGGAACGGTGGCGACGAACGTGTTCTTGCGCCGCCTGCACAACTTCGCCGTAGACATGAATTGGCTCCCGTGGCCTGTGATCCCGAAACGCCAGTGGCCGGGGATCAACTTCAAACCCAAACGCGCCATCACATTCGCGGAACACGCCGACATCGTTGAGCGTGAGAGAAATCCGGAGAAGAAAGTGTTTTACGAACTGCTTTGGCATCTCGGTGGCTCGCAGGGCGACATGGCCAACCTGACCGCCGAGAACATCGACTGGTCCAATCGCGTGATCAGCTACCAACGTCAGAAGACCGACCAAACCGCGCTATTCCATTTCGGCGATCAGGTCGAAGCGGTCTTGCGCACACTGCCCTCCAGCGGTCCGCTTTTTCCCTATCTGCGCAACTTGCGTGCCTCTGATCGGGCAACCGAATTCAAGCAACGCTGCCGCGGACTCGGCATCGAGGGCGTTACACTCCACTCGTACCGCTACGCTTGGGCCGAGCGCGCCAAGGCTGCCGGCTACCCGGAGCGCTTCGCCATGGAAGCCCTCGGCCACAACAGCACGGCCGTCCATAGGGCGTACGCGAAAAATGCGCACGTCAACCTGCCGGCCCTCGAAGAATACGAGAAGGCGGTGATGAAGCAAAATGTGATTCCATTCCCGCATCGGGAAGCTCAAGCGCAGGGGATGCCCACTGCGCGCTGAGGCGCCCCCGCACGCCTGGGGGACAGCCGAGGTAGCTTCCAGCCACAGGCGGTTGCCTTGCGCGTCGTTCAAGATAGAGCGCGTCGAGCGAGAAACGACTCGCCTCCCTGTGGACTCGAGTTGCAGAAGTCCGGCTGAGAATTGGCTGATGTCTGCGGGGAGGTGCGGTGGAGCGTTGAGTTGGTGGGATGGTTGCTGCGTAGAATGCGAGGGCTGCTTGCAGGGTTTGAGCCTTAAGAGCAGTCGAGACCATCGCTGGGGGCACGGGTGGCGCCGATGCGGCCGTCATTGAATGCCTAAGCCTGCGTCTGCTCCGGCTGTTGCGCCTTTTCCAACGACGCCGAGTGAGCGAAATACCCCGCTTCTTTCTATCGCCTGCGCTCAGAGTGAGCGCGGTGGCGACGCGTTGGATTGTTCCTTAGGCAGCTCGAATTGATCGCGTCTGGGACGTTTTCGGTCTTGCGGATTGTTCCGCACATACAATCCTCACCAAATTCAAAAGGTGGCTGAGGGCCAGCAAAGCGAGTGTTTGCAGGCTCTTATGCGCGTCCAGCTCTCTGGAGTGGTGGCCCGATGCGACGCGATTTCGGCCTGCATTCTGTAGGCAAATGTCGGCAATCGGGCCGAGGGTCCAGCCCCGGGCGAAAGTCATCCGGCGATGGATGAGCAGAAAGCCAGGGTTGAGACTCAGATTTGCGGTGCTGGTGGATACGTCTGCAAGCTGGCGTGGGGTCAAGGTCCGTCCTACCATAGTCGGGCAACTGGAGGCGTTCACGATTGCCGCCAGGGCTCAACCGGCGACGCGGCTGGCGGGCTGAGAGCGGGCACCAAGTCTTCCACCAATCGAGGATTGAGAAGCCAACCCCGACTGACCGCCCCGAGCCAAACGGGGAGACAAGCGTAGCGCGAGTACCAAAGCCGCCCGCGGCCACCTACACGGCTCTTGGGGCCTGAAACAAGGGTCGCTTTCGAAAATCGACACGTGGGCTGTTTCCCGTATGCTCGGGGCGTGAGCGACGTCACGCGCATCCTGGACCGTGTCCAACAGGGCGAAGCCAAAGCCGCTGAGGAGTTGCTACCGCTTGTCTACGAAGAGCTGCGCCAACTCGCGACGTCGAAGATGGCACGGGAGGCGCCGGGCCAAACGCTGCAACCCACCGCTCTGGTCCATGAGGCCTGGCTTCGGTTGGTCGGCGATGGCCCTCAGCCATGGAACAGCCGTGGTCATTTCTTTGGGGCGGCGGCCGAGGCCATGCGCCGCATCCTGGTGGAGAATGCCCGGCGCAAACGCGCGCTCCGGCATGGCGGGGGCCAGGAGCGCGTTGAACTATCCAGCGTCGAGCTGGCTGCGGAATCGCCAGACGATCGGCTGCTCGAAGTCAGTGAAGCGTTAGAGGAACTGGCCCGGCAGGACGCGGGCCAGGCGGAGCTCGTGAAACTCCGCTTCTTCCTCGGAATGAACCTGCAAGAGATCGCGAGCCTTCGGGGCGTGTCCGAAAAGACCGTGCAGCGCCAGTGGACCCACGCGCGAGCGTGGCTCTTTGAGCGCATCCGGCAGGGGCAGTAAGAGGGCTGCGAGCGGCCGCCACTTGCGCGAAGGAAAATCCGCCCGCTGGGTGTCCGTTTTCACTTCGCGATTTCGCACTATTAAATGGAAGCCATGACCAGGCCGTCCCCAAATCCAAATCACGATCGCGAAGGGACCCTCCTCAACGCAGCCCTGGAACTCCCGGTCGCCGAGCGCGCGGCGTTCCTGGGACGTGAGTGCGGCGCCGATGCGGTGTTGCACCAGCGACTGGCGCGGCTCCTCAAGGCTCACGACGAAGCGGGGACGTTTCTGGCGCAGCCTGCGGTCGGCGCAGCGGAGGGCCTCATTCCTGAAGCGTTCTTGGTCGGTCTTGGCGGCACCGCCACCCTCGCTGCGGTGACCGAGAAGCCCGGCGACCGCATCGGCCGCTATAGATTGCTCGAGCAAATCGGCGAGGGGGGGTGCGGCGGCGTGTACGTGGCTGAACAGGAGGAACCGGTCCGGCGTCGCATCGCCCTCAAGGTCATCAAGCTGGGCATGGACACCCGGTCTGTCATCGCGCGGTTCGAAGCCGAACGCCAGGCCCTGGCCCTCATGGACCATCCCAACATCGCGAAGGTCCTGGATGCAGGCGCGACCGAGACGGGCCGTCCCTACTTCATCATGGAGCTGGTGCGGGGCCTCAAGATCACGGATTACTGCGACCAAAACCGTCTTTCGACCCGTGAGCGGCTGGAGCTGTTCGTCCACGTTTGCCGCGCCATCCAGCATGCCCACCAGAAAGGGATCATTCACCGGGACATCAAGCCGTCGAACATCCTGGTCACCGTCAACGACGGTGTGCCCGTGCCCAAGGTGATTGACTTTGGCATCGCGAAGGCGACGA
>JAXDCU010000417.1:0-10713 GCA_034677645.1 Verrucomicrobiia bacterium | reverse complement strand
CGGGACCGCCGAGTTAGCAAAGCTAAACCATGACGCGCGGTCAGTGGACTGCCCGACGAGAGTCTTGTCGTCTTAGCAAGAGACGACAGTCCATATCGAACCAAGCCCTCCATCCAATGGGTTCCGGCGTCTCGGTGAGCTTCTCGATAGCCAGCGATGGGAGCCGGTTGGCAATTGAGCTTGCGCGCGAAGCCTGGGGTGGATGCAATAGGCCCCAGCGCGCTGCCGTGAAAACGATCCAGCCGCACACAATGCCAATGGACTCTCACCCAAGACACTACTGCGGGGTATTTGGCGTCTTCGGCCATCGGCGCGCCGCGGAGCTCGCCTACTATGGACTCTATGCGTTGCAGCACAGGGGGCAGGAGAGCGCCGGTATTGTTTCATGTCATCGGCGCGAGTTTTGCAAGCATCATGGCATGGGTCTGGTGTCGCAGGTCTTTGACGGCGATGCGCTCAAAGGGCTAAAGGGCAACATGGCGCTCGGCCACACCCGGTATTCCACGACCGGTTCGAGCCACATCCGCAATGCGCAACCGCTCGTGGTCAACAGCGCCAAAGGCCAGATGGCCATCGCGCACAACGGCAACCTGACCAACGCGTCCTGGCTGCGCGAGGACCTTGAGGCAGGAGGGCACATTTTCCAGACAACGGTGGACAGTGAACTAGTCCTCTTCCTCCTGGCTCAGCCGGGTACTAATTTGATCCAGACACTCCGTCGCCTCGAAGGCGCATACTCGCTGGCGATCATGACTGAACGCGAGCTGATCGGCGTGCGCGACCCACACGGTTTTCGTCCGCTGTCGCTTGGTCGTCTGGGGCGTTCGTGGGTGCTGTCGAGCGAAACCTGCGCGTTCGATCTGATCGAAGCGCGCTTTGTGCGGGACTTGGCGCCTGGCGAAGTGGTGATTATTGACGGCAACGGCGTGCGCGGCATTCAGGCGTTCCCAGAACATCGCCGTCGTTCGTTCTGCATTTTCGAGTTTGTCTACTTCGCCCGGCCTGACAGCGTGATCGCGGGCCGGAACGTGCATGCCGTGCGTGTTGAGCTTGGCCGACAGCTTGCTCGCGAGCACCCGCGCGCGGCTGATGTCGTGGTGCCTGTTCCAGACAGCGGGAACTGCGCCGCCCTGGGCTACTCACTGGAATCGGGTATTCCTTTCGAGATGGCGTTCGTGCGGAACCACTACATCGGACGCAGCTTCATTCAGCCCTCACAGCTAATTCGCGATTTCAACGTGCGCGTGAAGCTCAACCTGATCAAGCAACTGGTCCGCGGAAAACGGGTCATCATTGTCGATGACTCCATTGTGAGGGGGACTACATGCAGAACACGCGTCAACAACCTCAAGGAAGCGGGCGCGCGCGAAGTCCACGTCATGGTGAGTTGTCCGCCTCACCGGCATGCGTGCCTGTATGGCATCGACTTTCCCGACGAGAAGGAACTCATGGCGGCGCGGTATTCCCAGGACCGAATCAGGCGCTACATCAATGCCGATTCGTTGTCTTACCTGTCAAAAGAAGGCTTGGTAAAGGCAACGGGATTGTCGGCAGACGGTTTTTGCATGGCATGTTACGATTGCCGCTACCCAGTGCCTTTCGACCCGAAACTCGAGAAAGGCGTTCTCGAACGTCGCCGAGCTCGCATCGAGAGCCTGGGTCAGGCCATCGCCAAAGAAGATCGGGAACCGCGGTTGTTCTAAGCGGGGAGCATCCGCGCCAAAGTATCCGTCGAATGGATGAGTTCCTGCCCGTGCCTGGGCCTGCCGACTGGGCGAGGGGGCTGGATTGAGCGATTTGGAGTTGAGGTTGA
Organism: Verrucomicrobiia bacterium; assembly: GCA_034677645.1. Lineage (GTDB taxonomy): Bacteria > Verrucomicrobiota > Verrucomicrobiia > Limisphaerales > J093 > JAAYVR01. The sequence continues at coordinate 8,900 of JAXDCU010000417.1, read as the reverse complement.
AGGACGCGGGGTTAGAGAAACCTCAAAGAAACATTGGGCTGGCGTGTCATAACCATAGGCGCATGCAGGATGATGGCCGGGAGAGCGAAGGGTTGCCAAGCACGCCGGCTGCCGACATGACCTAAGAGAAGCATGGCTGCCGCACGAACAGGACCGGCCGGCGCTGAAGCTGCCCGCCTTGAATCGATCGAGGCGCTTTTCGAGGTCTTGGAGTCGCCTTTGCTCGACTATGCCACCCGCCTGCTCGCCGATGCTGAGATGGCGGAAGATATCGTCCAGGAAGCTTTCATACGATTGCACGCCAGGTTTGACCAGGTGCGCGCCCCTCGGAGGTGGCTCTACCGCACCGTCCACAACCTCGCCCTGAATCACAAACGCGACTCGGCCAAGATCGTTCCACTTGAACCCGATGATGCCAGAGAAAACCACCAGCCGCATGACCCAGTTGACCCAAACCTTCCGCCGGACGAGCAAATCGCGCGCCTGGAGGGAATTGGTTTGGTCAGGATCGGTCTGCGAAATCTCGATGCCCGCGGTCGCGAGTTGGTACAGCTCAAGTTCCACGAAAACTTGTCGTACAAGGAGATCAGCGCGCGAACTGGTTTGAATGTCGGCTATGTCGGGTACCTCCTGCACAACGCCCTCAAATCACTGGCCGCCGACCTCACCAAGGCCGGCATCGTCCCATGAACTCCAACACGCCCAATTCCCCGCCGGAGGATTTCGAGGCGCGGATCACCGCCCTGCTCTTGGGCGAGCTGAACGCAACCGAAGCCGCCGAAGTGCGGCAGGCAATCGCCAGCGACCAAACTCTCGCATTACTTGAAGCGCGGCTCCGAGACACCATCGCCCTGGTGCGCGAAGCCACACGGACGGCGTCGAATCAATCGTCCCCCACGCCGGCCAAGCGGCGCCTCTCAAATGCGCGACGCGAAAAGTTGCTGCGCAAGTTCAAGGCGCTTGTTCCGGAGCTGCCGAATCGGGCTTCTCCGCGTGGCATACCATGGTACGTGCCCATGAGCTTGGCGGCGGCGTTCATACTGTTCATTGGTTTGGCTGGGCTGATGCTTCCTTCACTCGCCAAGGCCAAAAGCCGCGGTCAGACCGTGGCCGACGCCCGTTCGGCTTCGATGCGGTCCCGTTTTCTTTTTGCAGAGCGGATGGGCGAGCCATCCGCCGGAATGCCGGAGCGGAGGATCGAAGAGCTTATTGCGGGTCCAATGGGAGCGCCGGCAGCAGGAGTGTCTTTGCGGCAGGCGCTCAGTCGCACGGCTGATACCGAGGAAGCCGCGCCTGTCCCGTCTGACAAAGCCCACGCGGGTGGCCAGATTTACCTACCCGGCCAGGCGTCCGCTGAAAATGGCAGGCCTGAAACTGACCTCGGATCGGGAGTCATGCGAGCCGGAGAGGTTGCCGCCGAATCGGCCAAATATGACACGCTGGGCACTGCAAGTGTTGGGGCGAAGGACGATCGGATGCTGATGCGATACGGGCTGCTGCCAAAGGACACCACATCGAAAGGGGATCAGTTGGCTGGGGGCGAGTTTGCGCGCCGCGTTGGCGGGGTCGCATCAAAACCGGCACCGCCACCAACAAGCGCCGCGCCAACCCATGGCATTGCCGAGCTGAGAGGCGACCTAAAACAGGTAGAGGAAGTACAAACACGGAGTAAGGTTGCTGGACGACCCGCCATGATGGACATGGGTTCTTTGGCTCAGAGAGGTTTCTTCGTCGGAGGAGCTGGGGGAATGGGAGGATTTGGGGGCGGAAAACTTGACCAAGCGGCCGGTCGCGCGCAGGTCCGATCTGAACCCAGTGGAGTCACTGGCGTTGATGGAAGGACGGACCTCTCCGCTGTCGTCGGCGACAGTAGCATTGCTCTTCCTCCGACTGCTGCGCCTGCCGCTACCGAGGCGGCTGGGTACTCACTCGACACAGTGGCGCCCCAGAGCGGCGCCGCCGGCGCGTACACGTATGGATTCGCAAGCGCGGGCACAGGCGGCGCGCCAACCTCGAGGGCGCTCGTGACAAACCGTGCGCGTGGTGCGCGCGCCCCCGAACTCGGCGATGCGCCCACACTGGGCAATCTGTTCGTCGGACAGCCCCAAGTTCCCGCTGTCGCTCAGAACGGTGGCACGGAATGGGCGGCGTTTGGTCGGCAGGCGATCCCGAGCGGGGACCGCATGGTGGAACGGTACGCCGCGGCAGCTGAGAGCGGCGCGACCCGCAAGTTATCGCGAGTGGAAGGAGCGGAAGTGAAGACGAAGCCGTCAATCCAAACGACGGAGGGCGTCGCGCAGTTCGCCACAGAGCTGGCCAAAGTGCCAGCTCTCCAGCTACCTTCATCGTCGGCTGACAAGGCAAAAGGCGCAGTGGAAACACAGCTTTTCTTCCAGGATCAGCAGGTAGCCGAGGATTCGAGTGAGGGCAGGGCTAGAGCGGGCAAGGCAATCGAGCCAACTGAATTGGGGCTCAAGGAGGTGGATGCCGATTCCGCCTCGCACAACAAGCCGGTCCAGGTTGCGCAATCGGTCGAATCCGCAAAGGCGGCTGGGGTTGCTTTCTTCGATGCCGAGGACGTTCCGGCGGCGACCGTGCCGCAGCCACCTCCCGAGCCTCAGCCTGAAGTGCAGTCCAACGAAGAGACTCTCTCGACATTCTCGCTAAACATCTCTGACGTGTCGTTCAGGCTGGCGGCCGCGAGCCTCGAGAAAGGCGCTTTGCCTCCGCCCGCTTCAGTGCGCAGCGAGGAGTTCATTAACGCTTTCGACTACAGAGACAGCGAGCCGGCGCCAGGTTTGCCGCTTGCTTTCGCATGGGAACGCGCCCAGTACTCTTTCGCTCACAACAGAGAATTGATCCGGTTCGCCATCCGCACTGCCGCGCGCGGGCGGGACTCGATCCGACCGCTCAACCTGGTTTTGTTGCTCGACAGCTCCGGGTCCATGGAACGAGCCGATCGCGTCAGCATCATCCGCGAGGCGCTTAGTGTGCTTGCGCGACAACTGAGGCCCGAGGACACGGTGAGCGTGGTGGCGTTTGCGCGCACGGCGCGGCTCTGGGTGGACGCCTTGCCTGGGAGCAGAGCGGCCGAGTTGGTCGAACGGGTTGGCAACCTCACGCCGGAAGGCGGCACGAATCTCGAAGACGCGCTCAACCTCGCTTATGCGACGGCAGCGCGCCATTTCATAAGCCACGGCGTCAATCGCGTTGTGCTTCTTACAGACGGCGCGGCCAATCTCGGCGACGTTAGCCCAGCGTCGCTCGAACAGAAGGTGATCGCCCAGCGCCAGCGCGGCATCGCACTCGATTGCTTCGGCATCGGGTGGGAGGGTTATAACGACGATCTCCTCGAAGTGCTGTCCCGACACGGCGACGGCAGGTATGGTTTCGTGAACACGATCGACGAGGCAACAACCGACTTCGCCGACCAATTGGCGGGCGCGCTGCAGCTCGCGGCAGCGGACGTGAAAGTGCAGGTCGAGTTCAATCCGCGTCGTGTCATCGCCTGGCGCCAGATTGGCTACGCCAAGCACAAGCTCACCGTCGAACAGTTCCGCGACAACACCGTCGATGCCGCCGAAGTCGCGGCCGCCGAATCTGGGAACGCGCTTTATCTGCTCCAGACCGACCACGGCGGCGATGGCGCCATTGGCGTCGTGCGCGTCAGATACCGCGAGCCGGCTACCGGGCTCTACCGTGAGACCCAGTGGCCAGTGCCGTACACCGGATCAGCTCCGCCGCTTGATCAGGCTGCGCCTTCGTTACGTTTAGCCGGCGTTGCGTCCGCGTTTTCGGAATGGCTCGTGTCGAGTCCGTATGCGGGCGAGGTTACGCCAGACCGTCTGCTGAATCTGCTGCGGGGCGTGCCTGACGCCTACGATCTGGACCCACGCCCAAGAAAGCTCGAACAGATGCTCGCGCAAGCCAAGGCCATCGCCGGAAAATGAACATCGCCTGTCACTTTCAGCATGCGGTCCCCGCCGAAGGTCGTGTCCATTCCTTGCCTTGGACCTGAACAATTCGCCCGTCCACTACACCCCTTACACGCAAACTGAACCTAGTCCACATGAATGCTCAAAGATACATCGCAGCTTGTTGCGGCGTGCTGTTTCTTGCCGGGCTCTTTGCCGCTGAACCGCCGGCCCAAATCGAGGCGAACAAAGTGTCAGTGGACGGCCAGCTCGACGACGAGAAAGCGCGTCTGATCATCCAGGCCGATCTCAAAGGCCTCGTCGGCGCGACGCGCAAGGCCATCTACGGCGCAACCGTGCATGAGGTTATCCGGATCGCCAACGACATGATCGCGCAGGAGTTCTCAATCAAGGTCGACGCTATCGAAGGCGATCTGAAGGAAATAGTGTTCGCCCTGAGCGGCACTGGCGAACTGCGCGAGGTTAGCGGCGATAACCTCGAAGACTGGAGCGTCCGCCAGGGAACAAGGGGGACGAAGTTCCTGGTGCTCCGCCTCAAGAAGAGTGACCAGCGCACGACTTCGTACACGGGACGCGCGCGAGCCGAAACCCCGCTCAAGGAAGTGCCGCAAACAATCACTCTGCTGACAATGGTGACCGAGCCGGCAACGCTCTCGAACGGCTACATTCGAATCGACACTGACCCGGCCCTGGGCGCCGAGGTGGTCAACTCAACCGGGCTGGTGCCGATCGAACCCAGTTTTCTGCCGGACAATCTCAAGTCAACCAACCAAACCGCCGGGGTCGAGCCAACGGCTTTTCGTTTTCACGGTGGCAATTATACCTTGCCGCTGCGCATTGCGGCGGCGGACCCGGAAGCGCGTCGCGTTGTGCTTGGCAATTTCCGGCTTGTCGGGCAGCTCTCCGATGAGCAGGCGGTTTTCACGCTCACCGGCACAGCCAGAGTCAAGAACACACGCGGTGGCACGCTCGACCTGCTCTCTGGCGGCGTGGCGTTGACCGAGGTCAGCCCGTCGACTGACTGGCGTCTGAGCTTTGAGAAGGGGCGGTTTGTCGCCGTGTTCGACAAGCCAGGCGAGTTTCCCGTCCAACTCAAGTTTAACGCGAGCGTTGTGCTGACAAACGGTTGGAACCAGATCGGTTTTCGCACCGCTGCCGGGACATTGCAGCCTGTCGCGTTGGGCGGGCTTGGGCCCGAAACGCAGTTCCGGTTTGCCGGCGCGGCGCGGCCTGAGAGGGTGGGAGAGGAGTTTGTGAGTCACTTGCCGCCCGACGGGCGGGTCGATTTGGCCTGGAAGAGCGCGCGGCCTGAAGAAGGGGGCGCTCTCTTCTACGCGGTTGAGATGTTGTCCCAGGTGGCCATTAGCCCCGGCCTGATGCGACAGACGGCTTTATTGGATTTCAAGGTCATGCAGGGCGAGCTTGGCAAGGTGGAGATAGCGCTGATGGGAACCGGGGAGGTCACGCGTGTGCAAGGCCCCGCTGTGCTTGCCTGGACGGTTGCGCAGGTCGCCAGCGGGCCGGAGCGCCGACTGAATGTGCAGTTGAACCAACCGCAGAAGGATCAGTTCTCGATCCAGGTTCAGATGCAGGCGCCGCTCGGGGCGTTTCCGCAGGCAGTTGATGCGGTGAGTCTTCGCCCTGAAGGGGCAACTCGATTTGGCGGATACTTCCGGGTTGTGAACGAGGGCGCCGTACGAATCGAGGTCGTCCAGGCCAGCGGTCTTTCGCAAGTCTCGCCTGAACAGTTTCCACAAACCGAGGCGAGCAAGGCAGCGCTCGCGGTCCAGTCAACGCAGACTTTTGCCTACAGGTATTCTGGCGGCCCGTTCGCACTCCGGCTTCAGGCTGACAACATACTGCCTGAGCTGGCCATTTCGGGGCTGATGTCCTATCGCCTGGGCGAGACTGAGCTTGCCATCGACGCCGAAATCGAATTGGACGTGAGAGAGGCGCCGTTGCGCGAGTTGATGCTGCGCGTGCCGAGCGGTTATGCGGTTGCCCACCTCAACGCTTCGGGCCTGAGCGATTACTTCCTGAGCGATGCCGGCTCGGAGACGGAGCTGAGGCTGGTATATGCAACTCCCGTGTCGGGCCGGCAGGTAATCCAGTTGCGCCTCGAACGGAACCAACCGCTGGGTGAAGGCATCTGGCGGCTGCCGCGTGTCGAGGTGTTAAAGGCGAAGTCCGTGCGCGGCCACATTGGTGTTTCGGCTGATGCGGGTTTTCGTCTGACGGCGGGTGCGACACAGGGTTTGACGGAGATAGCCACCGCGTTTTTCCCGAAGAAAATGGTGGGCATTCAAGCCGCGTATCGGCTAAACGATCCGGCTTGGTCCGTTGCTTTCAATGTAGAGCGTTTGCCGCAGTCGATCCAGGCCGATGCCTTCCATTTGTTTTCTGTGGGCGAGGGCATTGCTTACGGCAGCAGCATAATGAACTACCTCATATCGGGAGCGCCGATTGGCACATTCAGGATCGAGCTGTCCAGTGAGTACTACAACGTCGAATTCGCCGGGAAGGACATCCGAAACTGGCAAAAGACTGAAGGCGGATACGAGGTGCAACTACACACGCCCGTGTCGGGCACTTACATTCTGCTGGCAACCTATGAACGGCCATTCAAAGCCAAAGGCGACCGATTGACTTTCACGGGCGCCCGCCCGGTTGACGCGCAGTCTGAGCAGGGCCACACGGTTGTGGTGAGCACTTACCAGTTCCAGGTTGAGCCTGTGAACGTCTCTTCTTCACTGATGCCGCTCGAACCGGGAGAAGTGCGACCGGAGCACAGGCTCTTTTTCGATGCTCCGATCCTGGCGGCATTCCGCTACACAAGCCGGCCATTCAACCTCCAGTTGGCGCTCCAGCCGCTTGCTCAGGGCGAAACCGTCAGCCAGGTGGTTGACCGGGCATCTCTGATCACGCGGATTTCGCGCGAGGGCCAGGTCGTGACCGACGCGCGCTATTTCGTTAAGAACAAGGGCGTGCCGCATCTCCGGCTCAGTCTCCCGGAAGACAGCCAACTTTGGTCGGTGACGGTAAATGGCAGCGCCGTTGTGCCGGTGATCGACGGCAAGACATGCCTCGTTCCGCTCCCTCAGCGAGCCGATCCGAACACGCTCAACGATCTCCAAGTCAAAGTCGCGTCCCGCTCAAAGAGCCCCGCGCGCATCAACGTGGCCGCGCCTCTGCTGGCCACCGCCGTGTTGCTCACCGAATGGCACATTCTCCCCGACGAAGGACGTCGGCTCACGTACCAAGGCGGGACACTTTCGCCAGCGGCCGGTGTGCCTGACTCGTCAGCTTTCGCGGGGTTGCGCAGGTTGCTAACTGGGAACGATCGCTTGAGTTGCGTCTTGCTCCTGGCGTTGAGTGTTGCTCTCGCGATCCTGGCCGCGTTCATTTGGCGATCTGCGTCCGCTGAGGGTGTGCATCGGTTTACCGTGCGTCACCTGACAGGCGGTGTGCTGGGTCTGCTCTCCTGTGCGATGGCCGTGGCACTGTTGGTCCTGCTTGCTAACATGGCCGCTGAAGCCCATGTCACGCCGGCTCGCGACCTTCGCTTTGTCGCGCCTGTGCAGCAGGCCGACGTGGCGCTTGCGGTCAAGGTTGGCAACGTGTCGGCACAGCCCTCAATTCTCTCGATCGCGTGGACACTCTGGCCGGCATTGGCGGGCGTGATTGTGTGGGTCTGGTCGCGCGTGACGTCGCGCGGCTGGCTCGCCAAGTCCGGTGTGACACTCGCGTGGATTCTGCTGTTTTGGGCCGCGCTCCGTTTTGTTGACGGAGGCGTGGTCTTGTTCGGCCTGGCAATTGTGTTTCTGGTCGCGCAGGTAGCGTTCCCAGCGGTCAGGCGCTGGTGGCGCGTCCCGCGCGGAACTCAAGGTCCAGCGCCGGGCGCTAGCCCGAACGATGCCAATGCATCCGTCGCGGCGGCGCTGTTGCTGGGTGGCCTGTGGTTCGCCCCGGATCAAGCGTTGGCGCAGGCGGCGCCGCCGCTGACCGCGAAATTGCCGGTCCGTGCCGACTTGGTGAGCCAGCAAATTCGGGCGGAAGAAGAGTACGTGACCGGCGTAGCCCGAATTAGGTGGCAAGCCGCCAAGGGCCAGGTCTTGCCGATACTGCATGCGCCGGGCGTGTTGGTTCGAGCTGATTTCGCGGCCGATGCGGCCAGGCTGGTTCAACTGCCCGCCGCTGCCAGACCGGCGCATGGACTGTTGGCTGAGACGAGTGGCACTGTGAATGTCGAGCTGCATTATCAAACGCGCGTTTCAGTCAGCGAAGGCGAGCATGGATTCGAATGCCCTGTCCAGCCAGGCTTGGTCAATCAGGTTAACATCACGGTCGTAGGACAGGATGTTGACCTGAAATCGCCACGTGCTGTGTCAATCACACGCGAGAAAACGGGCGCCGCGACGAACACTGTTGCCTCGCTAGTGATGGCGCCGGAGGAGAATCCGTGGATCGGGTGGAAACCCCGCAGCCGCGATACCAGACGGGAGAAAGCCGTGTTTTACGCGGAGTTCATTCACCTCTTGGTGCCTGGCGCCGGCGTGATCGAAGGCCGTCATCAGGTCAGTGTTCGCCCGGCTCAAGGAGAGTTAGCGGAGCTGGTGTTTACAGTCCCGGAGGGCGTCACCGTGAGCGACGTCGAGGCGCCTGCGATGTCGGTGTGGCGTTTTGATCCGGTTGAACACCGTCTGCGAGTGGTGCTCACGCCTCCTCAATCGCGGCTGACGACGCTGTTGATCAAGTCGCAGGTCGCGGCCGGCCCGCTGCCTTTCGAACAGACAGCGGGCATGCTCTCGCTCAACCGGGCGGCCGGTCAGCTTGGACTTGTCGGCGTGGCAACCGGCACGGAAGTGCAGTTGGACGACGTGGGCGCGCCCGCCGTCTCCACCATCAACAACGAGGATTTCCCATCTGGCTTGCTCGAACAGCAAAAGCCCCACGTGCCCGGGTTGA
>JAXDCU010000416.1:0-10313 GCA_034677645.1 Verrucomicrobiia bacterium | reverse complement strand
CATGATCGAAAACGCGTGCGTGCTGGACCCGAGAGCCAGGGAGAGAACACGCGTCCAGGCCACTTGGTATAGCATCGCCACAAAGCCGGACAGCCCAATCGCGGCAACCGCAAGTCGTTTCTCAGTGGCCGAGTATGTTTCACTGAGTGTCCAGGCCCGGTCATTTGCGGGGGAGTTGGTCGCGTTGGTTGTTGCCAGTTCAGCGTCCGATTTGCCTTCCATGAGCCAACTGCTGAAGAGCATGGCAAGGCCGCCAGCAGCCAGGTTCATCGCCGCCGCCGCAAGCACGGTTGAGTCGAGCCCAAATGCCTCAACCCACCAGAAATCCGCAAGCGCAACTCCGACGACGGCTCCAGCGCTGTTGATCGCGTAGAGAGAGGCAACCCGGTTCTGGAGTTCGCCCAGGGACCGTGTGACCAAACGGGCCAACAACGGCAGCGTTCCCCCCATGAAAACGGTCGGCAGCAGAATCGCCGCCAAGCTGAAACCAAACTTCAATCCCAGCGCCGCGGTGGGAGACGGATGCCAGCTCCGTGCCGCGGCCACGTAAAGCTCGTAGCAGAGCGAGTAGTAGTACGGGAATACAATCGCGTACAAGCCAATGCCGATCTCAAGCCACGCATACAAAGCCAATGGGCGGCGGATTCGATCCGCCACCCTGCCTATGTACCAATTGCCCAGCGCGAGGCCTCCCATGAACGCGGCCAGAACAGCCACGACCGCGTAACTGGCATGACCGAGGAACAGCGCGAGGTAGCGCGCCCAGACGACCTCATAGACCAGACCGGCCATGCCCGACATGAACAGGCATAGCATGACGACCCATAACACAAGTCTTGCGCCAGGCCGCCTCATGCAACGAATGCTCAACATTGGCTCGCGGACAGTGGATCTGAAGCTTCGGCCGAGGGTATGTCGTGAGCGGAAAACGGTTTTGTGGAGTGGAGCGTCGAATGCGCGCAGCGGCTTGCGCTTACTTCATCCCGGCGGTCTATTGCCTGCCAGAGCTCCACGTTCCTAGCTAGAGCGTGTGACCCTTCGAAGCGAGAGTACACGTCGGAGGCGACCCCACAACACCGTACTCGTAAGTTCCACCACCGGGGCATAGCGGCGCTTCGTTGTTCTTCAAGTAGCTATTTACTCCAGTCATGTCGACCGCTTCGCCGTTTCCCTTTCGAAATTCGGCGGCCCATGCCTCCTTGGCGCTGTCAATCGCGCGAAGGTTCATCTTGCAGGCTTCACGCTGGGCATTCTCGCGGGCTTTGGCGAAGTTCGGGACGGCGACGGCGGCCAAAACTCCAATGATGGCCACCACGATCATGATCTCGATCAGCGTGAAACCCGACTTTGGCGACGAATAATTCTGCATACCTGGTCTGACTTTCATGGCATGGTTCTTAGAACAGCCGTTGAACGAACGCATTGCTGATTTCCGATCCCGGCGCGCGGCTCGTTCGACGCTTGCACAACCGTCATAACATCCCTGACAGCAAAGTCAATCACACATCCCAAAACATGGCTCAACGGCAACCAGATACGTCTAACACCGCTCCCGATACAGAGTCGCGCCCAAAAGCGGTAGTAATGCGATGACACGGTCGACACCAGATTCCTCTTACTCCCGTTCCAGCACTTTGCGCAGCATGTAAGGCAGAATACCTCCATTTCGGAAGTACTCCAGCTCGATGGCTGTGTCGATTCGGCACCGGACGGGCACATTCTCAACAGTGTCGTTGTTGCGATGAATCAAAAGCTCAAGCTCCCGTCCGGGGCTGAACGCCGATCCGAGACCGCGCACGTCGTACGTCTCGGTCCCATCGAGTTCGAGTGATTTCGCGCTGGTTTCTTCGCGAAACTGCAGAGGCAAGACACCCATCCCAACAAGATTGGTCCTGTGAATCCTCTCGAAGCTGCGCGCCACGACGGCTCGAACTCCGAGCAACGCCGTCCCTTTTGCCGCCCAGTCGCGCGAGCTGCCAGTGCCGTATTCGAGGCCAGCTATCACGATTAGCGGCGTGCGCGTCTCGGCATACCTCATCGCGGCGTCGTAGATAGTGAGCTTTTCCTTGCCAGGTCGAAGCAGCGTGAAGCCACCCTCCTCACCACCGAGCATGAGGTTCTTGATGCGGACGTTGGCAAAAGTGCCGCGGACCATGACTTGATCGTTACCTCGGCGCGCGCCGTAACTGTTGAAGTCGCGGGGTTCGATGTCTCGAGAAATGAGGTATTGGCCTGCTGGCGATTTCTCCTTGATAGCGCCGGCCGGTGAAATGTGGTCGGTGGTCACGCTGTCACCAAAGATCGCAAGCGGACGCGCTCCTTCGATCTCGGCAATTCCGACTGGGTGGCGGGTGAAATCGCGGAAGAAAGGCGGTTCCTGGATATATGTGCTAGCTGCGTCCCATGGATAGCAATCACCGCTGCCCGCCGCAATTCGGGTCCAGTTCGGATTCTGCCCCGATAGGTCCTCGTATAGGCTGCGAAAACACTCCGGGCGGACAGTAGCCTGCATCAGGTCTCGTATCTCGCTACCCGAAGGCCAGAGGTCCCGCAAATAAACCGGCTGTTCCCCATGGCCGGCGCCGATCGGCTCCGCTGTCAGATCGATGTCCACTCTGCCTGCGAGCGCGAATGCCACCACAAGAGGAGGCGACATAAGGAAGTTGGCTTTGACACTGGGATGCACGCGCGCTTCGAAGTTCCGATTGCCCGAGAGCACCGAGGCGACGATCAGGTCTTCCCGCGTGACTACCTCTTCCAGATGCGCCTCGAGCGGACCTGAGTTGCCGATGCATGTTGTGCAACCGTAGCCCACCAGATTGAAACCGAGCCTGTCAAGATATGCCTGCAGCCCAGTTCGGTTCAAGTAATCGCTCACCACACGAGAGCCGGGAGCAAGTGACGTCTTCACTGTCGGCGGCACTCGCAGGCCATGCTCGACGGCCTTTTTCGCCAGCAAGCCAGCCGCTAACATAAGAGCGGGGTTCGACGTGTTGGTGCAACTGGCTATAGCTGCGATGACCACGCTCCCATGGCCCAGGTTACAATCGAGCGAATCGCCTCTTGCGGTGAGTTCGTCAGGCGCCGGGCGTTGGCCGCGCATATCGCCGTCATTTGCCGAGAGGGTGGTTTTGCGCGTGCCGCCGATCGAGTCGACGCCGGAATCCACGCGCATGAATCCCGTCACTCGCGGTCGCTTCGTCAGCTCCGTTTCGGACTTGCCATAGCCTCTTTGTGCCGCTGGCAGCGTTAGAAGTTCGACGAACCTGGCCTTCAGCCGCGCCAATCCAATCCTATCCTGCGGTCGCTTTGGTCCGGCAACACTCGGTTCGACTCCATCCAAATCAAACTCCAGAATCTCCGAGTAGTCGATATCGCCTGGCATTGGCATGCCCCACAAGCCCTGGGCCCGGAGGTAAGCTTCGTAGCGGCGCACATGAGCGTTTGTTCGTCCGGTCCCGAGCAGGTAACGCGCGCAGCCTTCGTCGGGTGGAAACAGGCCGACTGTGGCGCCGTACTCTGGCGCCATGTTCGCGATTGTAGCCCGGTCCACCACCGGCAAACGCGCCGCGCCCATGCCGTGGAACTCGACGAATTTCCCCACCACGCCCGCCTTTCTCAGCATTTGTGTCACTGCGAGTGCCGCGTCGGTGGCCGTTACCCCTTCGCGCAATTGCCCGGTGATATGAACGCCGATTACGTCGGGCGTCAGGAGAGAAACTGGCAAGCCAAGCATGGCGGCCTCGGCCTCGATTCCTCCGACGCCCCAGCCAAGTATGCCCAGACCGTTGATCATCGTTGTATGGGAATCGGTTCCCACCAGCGTGTCCGGGTGGCAGACGTTTCCGGATTCGATCACTCCCTGCGCGAGAAACTCCAGATTGACCTGGTGCACTATGCCTACGCCAGGCGGCACAACTCGGAGTTGCCTAAAAGCGTTGGTGCCCCATTTCAGGAATTCATACCGCTCCCGGTTGCGCGTGAACTCCATCTCGAGATTGCTGCGAAAGGCCTCCGGAGTCCCCGCGAAATCGACCTGCAGAGAATGGTCAACAATCAGGTCGACCGGCACGAGTGGCTCGACCAGCCGGGAGTCGCGACCCAGACGAGCCACGACCGATCGCATGGCCGCCAGGTCAACAAGCAATGGTACGCCTGTGAAATCCTGCAACAGAACTCGGGCTGGAACGAATGGAATGTCCGAGACGCGTTCTCCCTTGGACTCCCACGCCGCCAGCTCGCGCACATTGCGCTCAGTCACGCGGTGCCCGTCGCAGTTGCGCAGTACGGATTCGAGCAGCAGTCGCACTGATACCGGCATGCGTCGCACACTCCCCAACCCGGCCTCTTCGAGGGCGCCTAGCGAAAAGTACTGGCATTTTGTCATGTCACCAGCGTCGAACCATCGCAGCGCTCCGAAAGGATCGTGTCGTTCGCTCATGGATGCAGATTAAGCTCAATCTCGGTCTGAGGACGACATTATTGTAACCGGACGCTGTCGCCGGCGCTGGGGCGGGGGAGGTATTAGGACGGCGCGACTAGAGGTCTTAACAACGAGAGGATTCTAAGGCCGGGGAATCTCCGCCGACTGCGAGGATTCCGCAAGATAGTACAGAGAACCTCCTCATGCTGTTAGACCATGGCCTATGCTCTCACTCACCTATTGCAATCATCCTTGCGCGATCCGCCTTCTCCGTGCCTCCGCGGCTCCGCGGGAGCATCTCTGCCCCCCAGCAGTGGAGAGAGCCCGCGGACCACGCCGACCACGCGGAAATCCAGGGCCCGTTACCCACTTTCGTACTTCTGTCACTCCGTGGGAGGCGCCAGTGCCTGCGAACGGACCGGGTGCCCCACCGCCGACTCAAAGCCCGCCACCTCTACCGCGTCGACGAAACGCAGCGAGGCGCTTGGGTCCACCCGCTTGTTCTGCATTCCCACGCATGATGCTCATGAACCTCGTGGCGCTGATCGGACGGTGCGCGATGAGCTTTCCATCGCAAATTATACTGAACACGCCATAGGGCGTTGGAAGCTCTATGCCAATGGCTGCTTCCTGGAGAACAGAATCCAATTGATCCGGAAGGCCGTGCCCGTCACCGACGAAATCTCGCTGATCTCCAGCTTCGTGCTGCGCGCGCAGTTGATCGCCCGCCAGTTTTAGTTGGTGCAAATGACCATTGTTGATTGCGACCGGCACAGGATGCCCGTGGTCCGCGGCCCGGAGGAAGTGCGCCGATTGTTCCACCAACGAGACATCCTCGACGGGCTTGGCTGGGGCGAGCTGGGGCTGGCCCGGGAACAGGGTAGTTGAGAAGCGATGGCTGAGTTCTGTTGCGCTGAGCGCGCCCTTTCCGTATAACCGCCGCGTGTCCGGTTCTCAGATCAGCTCCGCTGGTTACCACCGATCGGTCAAGCGCGTCCTGATAGGCATCTTGATCCTGAATCTGATTGTCACGGTCACTAAGTTTCTGGTTAGCGCTCTCACGGGATCGATCGCCGTCCTGGCTGACGCATTCAACGCGCTGGTTGATTCGTCATCGAACGTTCTGGGCCTTGTCGGCATGCACGCCGCATCCGATCCCCCCGACTCGGATCATCCTTACGGTCATCGCAAGTACGAGACGATTGCGGCGCTGGGCATTAGTGGCCTGATGCTTCTTGCGGGGTGGGAAGTCTTGGAAGACGTGTTCAAACGATTGGCCGGCGGCCCGGCTCCGGCCGTGACGCCGTTGGCGATGGTTTTGATACTGCTCACCTTGCCGATCAATGTTTTTGTGGTGTGGTTTGAGGGCCGGCGCGGACGCGAACTGGGCAGCGACGTACTACAAGCTGACGCGACGAGCACGCAGATCAACATTGTGGTGTCGCTGGCCGCGTTGGTCGGGTTGCTTGGGCCGCTGATTCGGCTCTCCTGGTTGGACATAGTCGTGGCATTGGTTATTGTGGGATACGTTGCCGTCGCCGCCTATGGCATCATCCGCCAAACCTCGGACATTCTGACGGACAGCGCGGCGGTCGATCCGCATCTTGTTGAGGACACCGCGCGTCGCGTGCCAGGCGTGTGGTTTGCGACTAAAGTCCGCAGCCGTGGGCGCGAGGACGATGTGCATCTGGACTTGCGCGTGAGGGTTGACCCGGCCATGGCGACCGAGCAGGCTCACGCGATAGCCAGCGAAGTTGAGCGTCGGCTCAAAGAACACATACCGGGAGTTGTCGATGCGGTTGTCCGAGTTGAGCCTGGGCTCGAAGCCGCGCCGTCCGAATGGGATCGCCTGGCGGTGAAATTGCGCGCGCTGGCGGATGCCCTCGGATTGCGGGTGCATAATCTGCACGTCGACGTTCTCAACGGAGGCTACGTTGTTGATGTGGACGTTGAGATCGATGCGTCACTGTCACTTGAAGCATCACACAAGATTGTGACCGAATTCGAGGTGCGCGCCCGCGGAGGAATACCGCGGCTGGTTGAGATTTTCACGCATTTGGAGCCGACAGACCCTGGGGATCATCCCAAACCGATAGAGGGCGCCGATGGGGAGAAACTGCGCCAACAGATCGTGAGAGCCGCCGATCAGGTCTGCGGCGCCGGCGCGGCGCATCACATCATTTTGAGGCACAGCCACGTGCCTGATCGGATCGATCTGTCGATGCACTGCGAAGTGCCGGGCCACACATCGTTGCGGGCTTCGCACCTGATTGCCGAAAGGGTGGAACGTCAACTGCGATCAGCCTTGCCCGAACTGGAGCACGTCACCATCCACGTTGAACCGCCAGAGCAAAAGCGAAAAGATTAGGGGGCTGAGCCCATGATGCTATCCCACGGTTGTCCGCCGACCGACTGAGACGCGCTTTTTGAGTATTCGATGGTTGTTAATCCGCTCTGATAGGGTTGAAGAAGGCGGGACTCGGGCGGTACGGCCGTGGCGGTGGTCAGAACTGTTCCGTACTGCACTGCGGAACACTCCGGCGTGCCCCCGCAGGCGCGGGGTCGCGCCCCACCACTCGGTTCATGCTCACAAAGCGTGTTCACGGAAACAAGGATGCTCCCCATGAACCTGGTAGGGACCGATTCCACTCGGTCCCTGATATCGCCCAACAAACGGGGACGCGGTGGAACGCGACTCTAATCGTCGAGTTTCAGGATACGGAAGTCGTCGAAACGAATCCAATGCTCTTCATCCGCCGGGCCGTGATAGCATTGCAGGCTGATCTTGTCCGCGTCCGCCGGTGGAAGCTCCCCCTTCGCCGAGGTCTGGAACTGGCCTTTACCGTCCGGTCTGAACTGGGCGGTCCATGTGTTGCCGGACACCACCAAACGCAATTGGACCGTATCATTTGTCATCGGGGAGCGGCCTGGGATTATCATGAGCTGGCCGTCGACGAGCTCTTTGACCAGTTTGAAGACCGGTTTGCCGGCGGCGTACCATGTGATGCCCGCTTGTTCATATTGCATCTTAGGGCGTTTGAGGTTTGTGACCGTTACTTCCACGGCATACCGGCCCTGGCGTCGATCGGGAGCTTGGCGCACCAGTGCATTGCGGACCGTGTTGGCATCGCCGGGCCGGACCAGGATTTCGAGTGCGCCTTCCCGAACACGCCAGTCGGACGGGTCTTCCCGCAACCAGTTCCATGTCGAGGCTGGCTTGGAATCGAAGCGGTCCTCGAAAAGCACGGTTTCTCCAGCTTGCGTGAGAAACGTCAAGAACGGGAGAAGAAGAATCAGTGGTGATTTCATAATGACGCCTGGGTGGTTTGTTGGGCCTCGAGTCAGACCGCGGTCGGTTCTCGCGAATCGCAGCATGTGGTTTGTAGTTAAGATTTCGCTGGCGCCGTTGTCAATGCCCTCGGTTGACGTGGAAGCGCGAATTGCCAAAACCAGTAAGGCGCGGATTGATTTGGCGCGCGGCCAATGTCACCATTTGGCTCTCGGATGATCAACACTCAGTGTAAGTTGAACGCATGCTCGGTCGGATGGCTCGCAATCTGCCTCGTAGCTATAGGGGGATTGAGCGCCGTCTGGGTATTGGCAATGCCGGCAGGATTGCCTGGTTATGGCGGATTTCCAAACACAGCCTCCACCACGCTTTTGTTCATGGCAGGAGCCGCCTTGTGCCACGGTCGAGTTCCGGCTCGCTACAAGTGGAGTGTCGTGGCCGGGCTCGGTTTTTCCGCGATAGGCGACGCGTTCTTGATGCTCGCGAGCGACCGTTTCGTACTGGGACTTGTGAGCTTCTTGCTGGCCCATGTATGCTACCTGTGGGCATTTACGTGCAGTGCGCATTTCGCGGTGCGCCGGACGCCTTTTGTGGTTTGGGGTTTGTTTGGGGTGATCGCCGTCTGTTGGCTCTGGCCGGGAGTGCCTAGTCCTCTGCGCATTCCAGTGGTGCTCTATAGCGCAACTCTGTTGGCCATGGCCGCTCAAGGAGCGGCGCTTGCTTTGTCTCGGCGCACCGCGGCTGCTATCGCGGTCGCGTTCGGAGGCGCTCTTTTCGCGGTATCCGACACAGTCCTGGCAATGCAGCGCTTCGGTCACCCCGTGGAGCGGGGACGCCTAATCGTGCTTGGGACCTATTTTGTCGCTCAGGGCTGCATCGCCGTATCGGTTCTGCTGTCTACTGGAGTGTGTATTCGATCGCGACGTTCGAAGCCGTCTTTGTGAATTTCGAAATCGTTGTGAGTCTTGGACCTTCCAGGCAATAGAACCGTGTCGCGCCGGAGACCGGGACGGTGAACGTGCCGCCGGTGATCTTCCGCGCAACCACAGTTGGGGCGCAGTCGGCGCCGACGACGTCCGCTTCGGTCACGACGTTCACAGCGGTGGAATCGGCGGCATATGGCCCTGCTACTGAAGCGGCAGAGCGGCAGACCAGCGGATACCAGGCCTTGACAACTCCCGCCGGATTTGTGGGATCGTTTATCAGAGTGTCCGTGTCATCTTCCAGATTGACGGAATTGAGGTACAATTGCGCTCCGCCACCCGTTTCTTCCCAGAGGCATCGGACCGGGTAAAGGCCCGCGGCTTCGACGACAATATCGAATGTGCTGTTGGCTGTGTCGCCGGGGTTCTCCCACCACACCAGCGCGCCAGTGTCCCCCGCGTCGAGGCCCGAGTACACGCCGGACCTGTCGTCGGTGTTAATGTGGAAGCGATGCAAGCCGGCGGTCAGTTCAAGGTACGCGACACACTCGACGGCGATGTTCCTGTACTCGCCGCAGGCAAGCTGTGTCGATGACGCGCACAACCCTGGCACATTGGTTCGCGTGCTTGGGTCGGCCGTCTTGTCCCATCCGAGAACCTGCACAATACCGCTCGCGGTTCGGTCGACGGGGATTTGGGGTGGAGTGGCCAATTGCATGCGCGCTCGCGCAAGGCTGTTGTCGAGGTTGACGCAGTTGTTGTCGCTTTGCGCCATCCTGAAGTCGAAGCCGCGCACGTTCAAGGCGCCCACGGGCAGACTCCCGGTTGCTGGGAGGAATGGGTACGCCGTTGTCCATACCCAGCTGTTGGTGTAAGAAGTGCCGGCCGAGTCCGCGAACTCGATGCTGTTTGTGTGTTTGCTGCCCCAGGGCAACAGGGTCGTTACTTTGTAGGTCACGGTCGCCCCATAGAATTCCTTGTATGTCCGATTGTCGTCCTTGTGCACGAACGGGTCCATCGTGAGGTTTGGGTCATCTTCGGCTACCAGGACACCGTCCATGCGCAACTTGATGGAGTAGAAATCGACATATGTGTCGCGGTCCAGGATCACCGCGGTCACCGTGGGATAGACATCAGTGGACTTGCCGCCTGGCTGTGGTGACAGGTCCGTGACAACGGCGGGCATGGACGCCGGCACGCTAGCCGCGTAGTTGTCGAACGTGGCCTCAGCTCCCTCAACCGATGACGGGTACGTGCGCTCCCAGACGAACAAGGCGCAGAAACCGTGATCATAAGTCAGCGGATAGTCCTGGCAGATAACCGAGCACCACGGATTAGCCAAGTCCACCTTATCAAAGAACTGGAGGACGAATGTGTATCCGTCATGGCTGCTGACCACCAGACGATAGTGATGGGTTGGGTCCAGCACAATCCCCTCCAGGACGCCTACGGTTCTCACGTCTGCTTCGTTCTCGATCACCGTGATATACAGGTTACGATAGCCCGAAGAATAGGTTGCAGCGTAACCGTCGGTCGCGCCGGGGCCAACGTCAGTAACGTAGAACAGTATTCCGGTCTCTTGATGCCAAACGTCGTTCCAAGCCAGCATGTCAATCCCTGCGCTGAACCGCCCTGTATAGACCACGTTCGTTCGGATGCTTCCTGCCCGAGCGTTACG
>JAXDCU010000415.1:0-7087 GCA_034677645.1 Verrucomicrobiia bacterium | reverse complement strand
GCGCTAGCGTCTGGCCTGCGCCGGCTTGCCGGCTCTTTTCTATTCGACTGTCTTCGGTGCCGATCCTCCCAAAGCGGGAGCGAGCTCCCGCACTCCAGACGCTTCGCGCCACTTGACACCCCCGATCACGAGCCTCGCGCTAGCGTCTGGACTGCGCCCGGCTTGCCGGCGCTTTCGATTCGGCGGGTGACGAGGACCTGCTCTGCATCCGAAATGAAACGGCGGCGCCAAAGACGCCATGAACGGTTGTTTGCTTCCACGCTGAGCAGGCGGCCGAGAAATACCTGAAAGCGTTCATGGTGGCAAACGGAGTGGAGCCGCAAATAACCCACGCGCTTGACAAACTCTTCAACCCTAGCTCGATTGCGTGATGCTCTTCTCGCACACCACAGGCCTGCCGGGCCGGCGCATTCGCAGCAACCTATTCGAGTCTATCGGGTTCTTCGTGGTGCCACGCCTTGGCGCACACTATGAGGGGGATTCACCACAAAGAGCTCGAAGAGCACGAAGGGGTCAGAGGACGAACGGTCGGATGCCGTCTCTGAGGAACTTGACGTTCAAGTTGATCAGCGGTCCGACCCGCTTCTCGCTGATGCTCATGTAAGTGAGTAACTGGGCTTCCTGGATTGGCGTGCCCGCGTCCGCGGCTTCGATCGGGTTTCCTGAGCGTCCTCCGCGCTCTCTGCGCCTCTGCGTGAGCACTAATTCAAGCCTCGCGCGGAGCAGCGGAGCGCGCTCAGAAGGAGCCGGGCGTGCGGGAGAGGCGTCAACGCAACGTCGGCGATCTTCTCGGCCGCGCTGATCGGTTCCGGCTTTGCCGCACCGTGTCACCTCCAGGAATCCTCACAGCCCGCAATGTCAGCCACAATGGCGGTCACCGGTTCCAGTCTGATGTGGCTGGTCTCGGGACCGCTCCCTTACGGCCGCGGCTCTGAACGAAGCGCGCTGAAGCAAGCGGCTCTGAAGAGTCACACTATCGTCGCAACCGGAAGAAGGACCTGGACTTGCTCGGGCCAACGCTCAATGGGCTTGTGGCGTCAGCGACGCGCGTCCACGTGCCATCAAGATCGTCGGCCGTCTCGAGTCCGAAGCATGGGTCTTGCCACACCAGCAGATGTAGATCGTTGAAGCGCCCGGAATACAATCGGGGCGGGGTTGTCGGCGGCACTGGCTCACCGATGAGCGAGGCGTCGAAGCTCACATCCGAACTATCAAGACGATGTTGGTGAATCTCGACTGCGATCACGTTGGTTCCGGTCACAAGCAGCAATGGGCTGAGGCTGGCGCGATCGATGGCATTGTCGGGTGGCGCGTCGCTGGTTGAAAGCGCATTTGCCAGGGTTCGATATCCGATAACTGCCGGCGCCGCCGGCAAGGTGAAGCTTCGGTACGCTTCGACTCCGTTCAGGTAGACCGCGCCGCCGTCGTCTCGGAGCAGTGTTAGGGCCAGGTTCGTGAAAACCGCCGGGTTGCCAACCGCGAAAGACTGTCTGAAGTAGAAAGTGACAGCGTTCCGGCCGTCGGTTCCCATTTGCCGGATGGGGGTGAGTTCGTCGTCGTCGCCAAAGCCGAGTTGTGCCAGACCCGCGGACCAAGCCGAGTCGTCATACGACGGTTGGCGCCATGAGGTTCCGGCGTTGGTACCAGTGTCCAGGTAGCGCCACTCTGAATTCGCGGCCACCAGGATCGGGCTTGTGCTGGCGGCGAACGGAAAGAACACGATCGGACTGCGCACCATGAGCTCGGCGTTTTGCGGCTGACTAAGGCTTATCCAGAGCAGTTCGTGCTGGTCGGTATTTACTGTGGGAATCTGAAGCTTCGTCTGCGTCTGCCCCGGCGCGAGCGTCAGCGTTCCGTTGGTGAGCACGCCTCCGCTCCCTTGGCACTGGAACTCGACACTGACGATGCTGTCTGACGCCCGATTGAGCGCGATGGGGAGACCGTCCGAAAAGGCGGCTAGATCGAATTGGTACCCCTCGATCGCGAGGCGGAGTTCAGCTGGCGCGGCGCCGTACGTGACGGAATCGATGCCCGAGAGCGCGGCTCCGCAAGGATTGCTGAGGAGTACGCGGATCGGATCGTAGGCGCCTGGGGAAAGACCCGTCGGATCGATCCATCGCACTGTTTCCCCTTGCGGAAACGTGAGTGTCCCACTGGCCAGCACGGTTTCGGAGGCGTTGAAGTCGTAGTCCACAGTCACTGTCTGGCCGGCGGGTGCGCTAAGTTTGACGAGCAGGCCTTCGGGCAGCCGGGCTAAAGGCAGGTTGTTCGTCGCTACCCAGCAGGACAGGCGCGGCGGCGGCACGTATCCGGAGAACGTGACTTTGAATTCTCCCGTCAAATCCGCTTGGAGCGGGTTTTCGAGGATGACCTCAACAGCCCCCACAATATGGACATCGAAGCCCGTTGGGTAAACTCGTTTGAGGGTCTCGCCGGGGGCGAAGATCAGTGTCCCTGAACTGAGTCGCGCGTCATAGCTCACGAAGGCGTAATCGACGGACACGACATTTGTCGTGAAGCTGCTGAGGCGGACTGGCACGCCATTGAACAGGTCGGACATGGGGAACTGATTTGTCCAAACCGCCCAGCCAATACCAACGTGAGCGTCAGGGGGCGTTGTCATCCAGCGGACGAGGCGGGCCCTGTCTTCGCTCGGATTCCAAGGCGCGTTGCCTGGCTGCTGGGTCCACCCGCTGGTTAGCAAGTTGCCCTGCAGGTCGAGCTGCGCGATCCGGTCCACCCACGACAACGCCTGATAGCCGCTGCCAACGGCATTCCAGGTCTTGAGGAAAAGATCGCGATGGTTGTGGAGGATGAGTGAATTCGTGAGCCGCAGGCGACCGTTGTATGACCAATCGTAGTTATCGCCGACGCGGGCGCCCACGGCGTTGGCGGTTGTCAAGAGCCGTTCAGCGAAACAGTTTGGGGTGTTGTCACCCGTGCTGTAGCCGCACTCGATACCCTGGCCGCAGTTGATGGCGACTGTGTCGTAGGTCCAAGTGATTCGTCCCTCGCCAGACCATGCTTGGGCTTCGTGCAAGGCCGACTCGATCCAGCAGTTGGTCACAAGCACCGTGCCGGCGCCGCCCGACCCCGAATCGATCGCGTCGTCCATGGCGAAGCCGAACAGGCTGTTCTTGAGGATGTGTGTTCCTTTTGTGAAATAGATTGCATCGTAGTCGGCATTGGCGATATCGGCATCGACCACCGCGTTGTCGGTCGGGAACTCGATCAGGGCCGAGTGATCTATTGTGATGGTGCCGCCGACGTACTCGCCGGAGGTGATGGCGCGCTGGAGGAGGCAATGGTCAAGCGTGAGGTCGGAGTTGTAGCCGTTGCCGATCTGCCCGGCGGTGTTCAAGATGTAACAGTTCGTCAGCCAAGCTCGCGCGCCTGAGTGCAACAGCAACACGGCCTGCTCGTCACGGTGGCTTGCGCCCGGTGAAAAGTCGAAGTCAGGCGCTCCACCGCCACCCACCAAGAATGCACCGTTGGCGATCAACTCCGCCCCCGAGCCGCGCATGAGGAACCCGCCCCAGGCGCCAGCGTTGCGTTCGGGCCAGACCATGTTGGTGGCGGTGAACACGACGGGTTCAATCAGCGTGCCGTTGACAACCACGCGCCCGCTATTGGTAATGTTCACAAGGGGGTTGAGCTTCACGATCGTGCCAGCCTGAATCGTCAGGGTTGCGCCGGCTGGCACGGTCAAGCTCTTCTCGATGAAGATGCGCGACTTCGCTGGCCATTCGACGGATCCCGCGAGGAGTCCTGATACGGACGTCCACTCGGTGGCCGGATCGATTGCGATGGTTTTGGGATGTTCCAGAGTCTGGAGTTGGGCGCTGTAATGCATGAGCCCGCCCTCGCTAGCGGCCGGCAGGAATCCCGATCCGACGCCGCGTCGCACCTGAACGGGGCTGGCTTCGTACTCCGCCGCGGTGAGCAGGCCGTTCACACGACGTTCGGCGCCAGACTCGTCGTCCACCCACGCAACGATCGGAATTGGCAAACCCGCGGGGTAGCTTGCCGGGGCGACGACCCGCAACCGAGCGCCCGCAAACTCGGCGGCCGCGGACGGGATGGGAGGGTAGGGAGTCCAGCGGACGAGGCCTTTCTCCGGTTTGCCGCGGTCGGACTGGACAATAAAACGCACCAGGCGGTTGGTGGCGGTCAGGTCGATTGCGTTGGTCCGGCTCACCGTAAGTTCGTGGTAGTCCACCGAATCGACCCAATTAGTGAGGTCGGTCGGCACGGGTTGGCCATCAAGCAGCACGCGGTACGTGTAACCGCTGACGGTGGGAACGCAAAACCAGGCGCGCAGATCGTGGGTGGACCGGTCGGAGATATTCTCAATGGTCAATGGCGCCTGACCCCACCCGCAACTCACACCAAACGCAAGGGACAGGAAGAGCAAGAAAGACAACTGCTGAAACCGACTTCTAAAATGTCGCATCGTTGTTACCCCAGTCAGGTCGGGAAGAGCCGACAATAAACGGCGCACGCCAGTGGGCAACCACGAAAAACCCATTCATGGTTTGTTGGGCCGAATCACAGACCGAGTGGAATCGGTCCCTACCTGGTTCGTGGAGAGCGGCGATATCCAACAGGTTGATGCGCATTGGCACCATGAACCGTGCGGCGTGGTCCACAACGAAGCCGCCTAAAGGCGGAACTCTGACCGGTCGCGAGCCGGACAACGCCGCGGACCATGCAGAGCGGCCGCCCGCCAGAGTCCCGCGTTTACGCGGTAAAGCAAGGTTCATGGGGAGCCTCCACGTTCCAGAGAACGCGCTCTGGGTCCACGAACAGGATGCTTAACCAGTAGAGTAGAGAGGAGAGCATGGCGGAGTTGAGCTTCCCGAAAGGAAATCTCATCAACCGCCTTCTCTGTCGTAGGTATGTTCTCCATCCCAATCAGCTCCGGGTTCCTCTGGCTCGGCTTGTCTCTGACCAGGGCTCCTTGGCTCCCCACCGACTTGATCGGCGGATCAACGCTACTATGAGCCCATCCGACGCCACAATCCGGCCACACTGGCGGTTATGGCTTCCCACCAATGGTTGTCCTCCCTTCGGCCCTTGGACACCGGACCGGGCCTCCCAAGTTCCTGGCAGTTCTTTCCGCGCGCGCTGTCTCCTTTCACCCCGGAGAGCCCGGCGGGTGCATCTGATCGAGGCTTCCCCGCCAGTGCTGGATTCACCATCTTGGGCAGGCTGGCCACTCCCATTTTCGTGTAACGAGGCCGATCCGAGTTCGCGGCATACTACGGCTCGCGCGTTGGCCTTCCCCAGCTTCAACGGACAGGATCGCTCCCGCCCGCTTAAGGGTCGGCTACCTGACTCTCGACTATTTGTCATGATGAACACGTTTCAGTTCACTATACTGCACGTCATAAATAATTGCGCATGCTAAGCCACTGCACAAAGCCGCACCAGGGTCGGGCTGCCTTGCCGCCAACGCGCAAACTGTGTGTCGGCAGCGGTGCTGACGGAGTCCAGCGTCGGGAAGTAGCGATTGTGCAGGCACAAACGGCGCACCAGCTTCCACACGCGCTCAATCGGATTGATCTCCGGGCTATAGGGTGGGAGAAACCACAGGGCAAAGTCCGAAGCGTGTTCTTCGCGCCAGACCCGGTGCAGTCGCGCGTGATGGTACTTGGCATTGTCGATGATCAATACGACCCGTCGGTGCGCCTGGCCAGCAAGGTGACGCAGTCGCCGATAGAACGTCCAGGTCGTCTGGGCGTCAAACTGGTCGGTCTCCCGTACCGCTACAAACTTGCCATCACGCAATCGCACCGCTCCAAAGTATCCGACCGACTTGCGCGTGGGGTGATGCAGCAAAACCGGATCTTTCTCCTCGGGTGGGACCCACATCCGACAGGCCGAGCCGTATTGCTGGAAATGCACTTCATCCATGGCCCACAGGTCCACGGCGGGATCGACCGCCAGACGACGGAGTTTTTTTATAAGCGGCTTGTTGGGCCGGATCGGCATGCGCGATCAAGGGCCGTGGTTTGCGCAGGCGGAATCCCAATTGCCGAAACAGGCGTTGACACTGTCGTGCCTGCAGACTCACTCCCACGCGCTGACCTAGGAACGCAGAGAGCGTTTTACCATCCCAGACACCCCCACCCTCCACGCCGACTTCCTGGGGACTCTGGCGTAGCGCCTCCTCAACCTGTCTCATCTGCGCTTGACTCAGACGCGAAGGCCGCCCGGGCCGTTCGCCTTCGACCAAACCGGCAAATCCCTTCGCCTCGAAGCGGTGGACCCAATACTGCACGGTTCGAGGGCCATCACCCAGCACACCGGCGACCTCGCGGCAGCTCAAACCCTGAGCGACCAAGAGCACGCCGTGTAAACGATGGTCGTAGCGCGACTCATCGGATCGCCGGATTTCGTCCTGCAACGCCAGGATCATTTCGTCACGGTCAGAGATGGTTAGTGGTTTCATCGCCCTGGACGGTAGCACACCCGCCCAGCATGCGCAATTATTTATGACGCTGTGTATAGAACCACCAAGCTCTGCGAGGCGCTTTCCGAAGGCCGCGAAGACCACTGAGGAAGAGCTAATACAAACCTCCGTGGTCATCGTGCTCTTCGTGGTGGTTGTTTTGCCGCTTTATCGGTAGTCTCCTTGTTTCGGCGAAACCTGTTCCGTGACATTGAACCTGAGACAGGGCGCGACCCCGCGCCTGCGGAGGCGCGCCGCGGCCATCAGAGCCGCGCGCGTGAGAAAGCGGTCCTGAGCCCGTCACCGGTGCCAGTCAAGCTGTGTGCAGTTAGGTGTGCCTGCTTTGGAACCGCTCCCTTACGGTTGCGGCTCTGAAAGGCGCGGGCTGAATTGCCTGGCCGGATGGCCGAGGCGCCCTACCTGCCGCGACCGCGGCGCGGGGTCGTCAACGCAACTTCAGCGATCCTCTCGACGGGACCATTCGGTTGCTGCTAGCCGGCGCTGTATTTTTGGTCGTTGCCAAACTCGCGTGCATATGCATCAAAGTTTGGCAGATGAGTAACGATCATGTTTTGAACTGTGTTGCGGGGTTGCCACACGGTTTGGTTGAGCGTTCACCTATGCTCGTACAAG
>JAXDCU010000414.1:0-6758 GCA_034677645.1 Verrucomicrobiia bacterium | reverse complement strand
GAGATGGAGGTTGACCGCAAGACGACTGTCGAGATCAAGGAAGTCGGCACTACAAAGCTGAGCGTTCCGGAAGAGGCCAGGAAGAAACTCTCTTGACCCTCGCTTGCCCTCATCAGCAGTGACTGCTATACTCCGGATGCGCAAGGCGAAACGGTGAAAGCTACAACTACAACCACGGATTCGCGCCCCGACGGGCGGTCCGGGTGAGTTGCACCCAATCGCCTGCCGGGGAACGCCTCGCACTGGGAATCGGTCCGAGGCGTTTTCGTTTTGTGAGACCAGAACGTGGCCGAGCGGCCACCGCGGAACATGATGCGGTTCAAGACGAGCGACATTGTTGACACGGCGCGGCCCAGCCGCAACCGAACAGTCCCGCCGAGACGATCGCGAGGTTGCATCGCAGCCCCTCCCCCACGCCGCGCTGCCTCCGCCGCCACCGTCGCCGTCGGACACATACAACAAGCCTGAATTAAATGCAACCAACACAGCAGAACACCGAGCGCATTTCGTTGGAAGAACGCCAGCGAATGACCGACGTCGAACGTCTGCGCCATTCCGCCGCTCACGTCATGGCGGCCGCCATAGCGCAACTCTGGCCCGAGGCGCAGTTTGCCGCCGGCCCGGCGGTCGAAAACGGATTCTACTACGACGTCGAGCTTGCACACCGCATCACGCCCGACGATTTCGCGGCCATCGAGACTGAGATGAAGAAGCTGATCAAGGAAAACCATGTCTTCGAACGAATCGTGGTCGACCGCGATCAGGCTCTCGCCGACGCCCGCCGGGGCCGGCTCGGCGCGCTTAGCGACAGGCCCGTGCCCAGCAAGTTCAAGTTGGACATCCTCGAAGGGATACCGGCAGGCGAGCAAATTTCGTATTTCAAGAGCGGCGAGTTCATCGACTTGTGCGCCGGACCACACGTGATGCGCACGGGCAACATCGGCGCGTTCAAGCTCACAAGCGTGGCCAGCGCTTATTACAAGGGCGACGAAAAGAACCCACAGCTCCAACGCATCTATGGCACAGCGTTCAAGACCAGAAAGGAACTCGACGCTCATTTCGCCATGATCGAGGAGGCGAAAAAACGGGACCACCGCAAGCTCGGCGCGGAGATGGGCCTCTACGTCATCGACACCGAATATGTCGGGCCGGGCTTGCCACTCTGGCTGCCCATGGGAACGACGATCACCGAAGAATTGGAGAAACTCGCCAAGGAAACCGAGTTCGCCGCAGGCTACGTTCGAGTTCGGACGCCGCACCTGGCGAAGGAGAAGATGTACCGGACTTCGGGGCATCTCCCCTACTACGAAGAATCGATGTTTCCGCCGATGGAAGTGAGGGAATCGGGAGCGCACGCGCCCGCGCGTGCGGTTTCCGGCGCCTCGCCGGAAAGTTCGCAGGGGGCCCGCTATTCCAAACGCAACCTTCCTCACTTTGAGCGACCCTGGGCGAAATACGCCGTCAGTTTCTCCACTCACGACCGACGCCAGCTCACGCCGGCGGAACGCGACATCGTGCTCAGCAGCATCGTGTTCGGGCACGAGCATCGGCAGTACGAGCTATTTGCAGCGTGCGTGATGCCTGACCATGTGCACATGCTCTTCGAGCCTCAGATCAAGACAAAAGACGACGCCGGGAATCCCGTGTTCCACTCTTTGACCGAGATTCTGCAAGGTGTCAAATCGAGCACAGCGCACCGTATCAATAAAGCCTCCGGACAGTCAGGGCTGGTCTGGGACAAGGAGTGCTTTGACCGGTTGATACGGTCGGATGCCGATCTGGAGGAGAAATTCAACTACATTTGCAGGACCCCTTGGGATTCCGGTGTCGTCAGATTGGACCAGCGATATCCGTGGATGTGGACAGCCGGGATTCAAGCGGGCGAGGCGCCCGCCACCGCACGCGAGGGCGCGTGCGCTCCCCACGACGCTCAAGCGGGCGAGGCGCCCGCCCCGGCACGCGAGGGCGCGTGCGCTCCCCACGACGCTCAAGCGGGCGAAGAGCCAGTCGATCGTTACTACATGAAAGCGATGAACTGCCCGCACCACCATCGCATTTTTGCCGCTGAGCCGCGTAGTTACCGGGACTTGCCTTTGCGTTTGGCCGAATACGGCACTTGCTACCGCTACGAGCAGTCGGGCGAGCTTTTCGGGTTGATGCGCGTTCGCTCAATGAACATGAACGACGCGCACATTTACTGCACGCCGGATCAGTTCGCTGCCGAGTTCAACGCCGTGAACGAAATGTACTTGAAGTACTTCAAGATTTTCGGGATCGAGAAGTACGTGATGCGATTCAGCACGCACGGCAAAGAAGGTTTGGGCAAGAAGTACGTCAATGAGCCGGAGCTCTGGGTCCAGACGGAAGACCTGGTTCGGGATGTCCTGCGCAAGAGCGGGATAAACTACGTCGAGGTCGCGGACGAAGCCGCGTTTTACGGGCCGAAGATCGACGTGCAGGTCTGGAGCGTCATCGGCCGCGAATTCACTTTGGCCACGAACCAGGTCGACTTCGCCGTGCCGAAGCGTTTTGGCCTGACCTATCGGGACCGGGACAACACCGACAAGACACCGCTCTGCATTCACCGGGCGCCGCTGAGCACGCACGAGAGGTTTATCGGTTTCCTGCTCGAGCATTACGCTGGCAATTTCCCTCTCTGGCTTGCCCCGAACCAAGTGCGTGTTCTGCCCGTGACCGACGCGCAAATGGATTACGCCAAGGGCATCGTGGATGAGTTGCGGTCGCGGATGGTGCGGGCCGAGCTGGAATTCAGCAACGACAAGTTGATGGGCCGCATTCAGCGAGCCGAGGAAGCGCGCGTGCACCACATTCTGGTGGTCGGCCAGCGCGAGCAGGAGTCAGCCAGCGTGGCGGTGCGAGTGCACGGCAAAGGGCAGCAGGGCGTAAAGGCGCGCGCCGAGGTTGTGGCGGATATCCTGACCGCGGTCCGCGAAAGGTCAGGTGACACCCAATAGCGCCGTGCAAGGTCACAGAGCGTGTTCACGGAAACAAGGAGACTTCTCCTCACGAACCGCGGCCGTTCCCGGTAGAGCCCTTGCAATGAAGACAGTTCAAATCCTCTTGCGTGCTATCGCGGTTACGGCCTGCCAAACTTTGATGCATATGCACGCGAGTTTGGCAGTGCAACTCCTCGTGCGTGCTATCGCGGTTACGGCGGTGGCGCTGAGTTTTGTCGGCTCGGCCGCGGAAGCCGAGTCGTTCGCGCCACTGGAAACCGGCTGGGCTAGTCCCCCCGTCACAGCCCGCGTGCGCGCTTACTGGTGGTGGTTGAACGGTAACGTAACCAAAGCAGCCATCACTCGCGACCTCGAAGAAATGAAGGCCAAAGGTTGGGGAGGCGCGCTGATTTGCGACGCCGACGGCGCCAGCCAGGACGGAAACGATCCGGTCAAGCACGGGCCGACGTTTTTCACGTCTGAGTGGCGGGAGCTCTATAGGCACGCGTTGCGCGAAGCCGACCGGCTTGGGCTCACGATGAGCTTGAACATCCAGAGCGGCTGGAACCTGGGCGGGCCAATTGTCAGCGCCGACGATGCCACAAAGAAACTCGTCTGGTCCGAAATGCGTGTGACTGGGCCGGCACAGTTCCAGGAGCAACTTCCCTTGCCGAAGAGCCGGGACGACTACTACCGTGATTTGTTTGTCATCGCATACCGACTCAAGACCGGCACGAACGCGGTGGCGCGTCGCCCGCTCCAGAACTGGGAACAAAAGGCAATGCACCGCGCGCTCCATTTCTCCGCGCCAGATACGACGCCGCTGCTAGTGGAGCTGCCAGACACGCCGGGCGAAGAGGACGCACGCCAGACTGATACGCTCGATCTGAGCTCCAAGCTCGATTCAGAGGGCCGGCTGCGGTGGAGCGTCCCGGACGGTGACTGGCAAATTCTGCGCCTCGGTTGCACCGTCGGCGACCACGCCCGTGTCTCGACGTCAAGCGACGGCTGGAAAGGGTATGCACTTGACGTACTCGATGCAGGCGCCTTCGGTCGCTACTGGGACGCTGTTGTCGAACCGCTGATCGCCGACGCGGGGTCGCTGGCGGGCCGCACGCTGAAGTACCTGCACACGGACAGCTGGGAAATCGAGGCTGTCAACTGGACGCCGACGCTGCGGGAAGAATTCAGGCGGCGACGAGGCTACGACCTTGTGCCGTTCTTGCCGGTATTGACTGGGCGCATTGTGGAGAGCCGGTCGATGAGCCACCGGTTTTTGCACGATTACCGCAGGACTCTGGGCGACCTCGCGATCGACAATCATTATCGGCTTTTCCGCGACGGCGCCCACAAGCATGGGCTGGAAATACATCCCGAAGCCGGCGGGCCGCACGCCGTGCCGATCGACGCGCAGCGCTGTCTCGGTTTCACTGACGTGCCCATGAGCGAATTCTGGGCCTGGTCGTGGCGGCATCGCGTTGGCGAGTCGAATCGGTTCTTTGTGAAACAGCCAGCTTCGGCAGCTCACACTTACGGTCGGCGCCTCGTCGCCGCCGAAGGTTTCACGACAATTGGTCCCCACTGGCAAGAGACCATCTGGGACAACTTGAAGCCGTCATTCGACCGGGCGGCGTGCGAGGGGCTGAATTTGCTCGTCTGGCACGCAGTGGTCTGCTCGCCGGAGGAGGAAGGTTATCCAGGCATCCAGTACTTCGCCGGCACGCATTTCAACCCGAACACGACATGGTGGTTTCAGTCGGGACCGTTCATCGCGTACATGAACCGTTGTCAGTGGCTCCTCCAGCAGGGTCTCGTCGTCGCCGATGCGTGTTATTACTACGGCGATCACGTGCCGAACTTCGCCCAGCTCAAACGAAGCGATCCCGCCCATGTGCTCCCCGGCTACGACTACGACGTCGTTACGGAAGAGGTTCTCCTCACACGGATGTCCGCGCGCGACGGTCGGCTCGTGTTGCCCGACGGGATGAGCTACCGCGTATTAGTCTTGCCAGCTCACCGCGCCATTTCTCTGCCCGTCCTCCGCAAAGTGCGTGAGCTTGTAAAAGAGGGGGCAACCGTCGTCGGCCCAAGACCCGTCGATGCAACCGGGTTGAGCGGATACCCGCACTCGGACGCCGAGGTCAAGCGCATCGCGGATGAACTGTGGGATGGCACTGGCATGATGGCAAAGGGCGGGGTCATCGCCGAGAAGACGGCGCGCCAAGTCCTGCTCGACTCGGGCGTAATACCCGACTTCGAATTCCAAGGCCAAGACGCGTTGACCGCGCTCGATTACTTGCACCGGCGCGATGGCGATGCGGAAATCTATTTCGTCTCAAACCGCTCGAACCGATGGGAGGATGTGCGCTGCGCATTCCGTGTCGAAGGCAAATCGCCCGAGCTATGGCTTCCTGACTCGGGCGCGATTCGCCGCGTGTTGGCGTGGGACTCGTCCGATGGCCAGACCAGAGTGGCGCTTCGCCTCGAACCCTACGGATCGGTGTTTGTCGTTTTCCGGGCGGCGGGCGGCGCGCGCGCGGTGTCGGTCACTCGCAACGGGGCGCCGGTGTTTGCGGTAGCGTCCGCTCCCAGGCTCGATAGCGCGGTCGAACTATGGGACGAGGCGGGTGCCATGCGACTTTGCGCCGAGGAAGCCGGCGAATACGAGATCAGGACGGGAGATGGGCGCGCGGTGAAGATCGATGTGCCTGCCGCGCCGCCACCGATCGCCCTTGCCGACGGGTGGGTCCTGCATGCGCCGCCGCTGGAGATGCTCAGCAGCGCCACTCGCCGTTTGGAGCTCGATTCGCTCCAGTCCTGGATTCGCTTCGATGATCCTGTGGTCAAATACCATTCGGGCACGCTCGAATACACGCGGCAGTTCGACGTGGACGCGGACTGGGTAGTTGCCGGCCGGCGCGTGGTTCTCGAATTGGGCACAGTTCATGAGGTGGCCGAGGTCGTGCTGAACGGGCGGGCTTTCGACCCGCTGTGGAAACCGCCGTTTGCCGTGGAAGTGTCCAGCGCTCTGAAACCGGGCAGGAACCATTTGGTCGTCCGTGTCACCAACTTCTGGCCGAACCGCGTTATTGGGGACCAGTCGCTACCGCCAGAGCGCCGTGTGACGAAGACGAACATCCGCAACCTGACGAAAGACACGGCTTTGATGGAGTCAGGGCTGTTGGGTCCCGTGCGTTTGCGGGTGGCTGCAAGCGCAGGAAGCCGATAGCTGTGTTTGTGGGCCAGGCGCGCCCCCGCGGGCGCGTTGTCGCGGCCTACCTTCCGGTTCAATGTCACGCAACATGTTTCGCTGAAACAAGGAAGCTTCCGATGAACCGGCAAAACAATCACCGTGAAGCGCACGATGACCAAGGAGGTTCCTATTAGCTCTTCCTCGGTGGTCTTCGCGGCCTTCGTGGTTAAGCATCTGGTTCATAGACCCAGAGCGCGTTCTCTGGAACATGGAGGCTGCCCATGAGTCATTTGCTCGATGTGAATATCCTGTTGGCTTGCGCGTGGAGTTCCCACACCAAGCACGCCGCCGCGCTCGAGTTGGCAGAGTGGCCGGGATTCAGTTGATTAAACCGCGAATAACTTCGAAATGAACTTGCCCCTGCGCCGGATTCGTGCGAATAACCCAGCCGATGGCCGGAGAGATGGCTGAGCGGTTTAAAGCGCACGCCTGGAGAGCGTGAGTGGGCTTAGACCCCACCGGGAGTTCGAATCTCCCTCTCTCCGCCAACCCACCCACACCCGAGAGCGGGTGTGCTGCCCAAACTCAACGGGGAGCGCACGCGCCTC
>JAXDCU010000413.1:0-6913 GCA_034677645.1 Verrucomicrobiia bacterium | reverse complement strand
CGCCGGGCGGCGTGCCGGACCCGAGGCTGAACCCGAGCCGATTAGGTGGCACGTCCGGGTCGGACGCGAGGTTGGCAACGGTGACCAAGGTCCCCTCCACCACAGTCGTCTCGCCGAGAGCCGCGAGAGTGGGCGGTGTGTTCTGGAGCGTGACGGTTGTGACCGCATCCGGCTGCGCCGGGACATTCTCGGTGTTGCCCGCCGCGTCGGTGGCCAGACTGTAGAAAGCGTAGCTATGACCCAGCGCGCCTCGGTACAGCGCGCCAGTGAGCCTCGTGCGAGTCAACCAGGATTCGTACGGGCCGCCGTCGACCGAGACGAAGATGTCGTAGGAATCGAGTCCGCTGCCGCCTGGGTTGTCGGTGCCGCTCCAGGCGAGAGCGATGCTCTCGTAACTCGAGGGCGGAAGCGTGGCGATCCGGCTGGTTGGCGGTGTGATGTCCACCTCCGGCGGCGGAACGAACGTGAGCGTGTAAGCGCCAGTGCTCGAGTAGTCCAGAATGTGGAGTGTGTACTCGTAGATCGGCCGATGACCGCCGCCGATGAACGTGCGATCCGTCAGCCACGCTTTGTCGCCGAACGGAATTTCGGCGCCGTCGGATCGACGAACGCTCACGAGGCGGTACTCGCCGTTGCCGGGGTCAGGCAACCGCAGGTAAACCCAGCCGTCCGGCACCGATGCACTGATTTGGACTTCGAGGTCAGCGTCATTGGGCGCGCCGTCGGCGACGGCGTCGCGTACTACACTCACAACATGGACGGAGCCGTCGCTCAGGTAGAGCGTGTCAGGCAGGTCAAGGTCGTCGGGGAAATCGTTTGCGAGC
This sequence comes from Verrucomicrobiia bacterium, assembly GCA_034677645.1. GTDB lineage: Bacteria > Verrucomicrobiota > Verrucomicrobiia > Limisphaerales > J093 > JAAYVR01. Next base: position 6,089 of record JAXDCU010000413.1, on the reverse strand, counting down.
ATGTCTGGCAGGCCATCGTCCGGCGCGCCGCTGGCGCGCACGATGCGGATGAGCTCGTGGATTTCGACGTCGTCGATCAGAGAAAGACGAGGATCACCAAGGCCGTCGATGTGCTCGAAGCGGGCGTCATAATCGACAAACAGGCCCTGCAGTGACGATCGTAACAACCAGCGGCCAATCGCAATGCCTCCCGGTTTGATGTTGCCGAAGTCGGCCGTGAGCGAAGGTGTGAGACCGCGGCCAGCCACCTCGGTGGCGAGCACCTCGAAGTCGACCAGGAGGCCCTTCTCGTTTTCGATGATCTTCGGTTGCGCCGAAGTGATCCTGAAGTTGCGCGCCTCGCCCGCGCCCCGGTTTCGGACAACCACCGCCAGCGAATACGGGATGCTCGGCTCGATTTGGTCCGTGAACGGGTCGTCGGCCAGCACGTCTCGCTGATGGAAGTACTGCAGGAACAGGCTCGGGCTTGGATAAACCGTGATGGGAGTTGGCGCCAGCGGCACGCGCACCTCGACAGTGTCTTGCGTGTAGGCGAGCGCTCCGGACACGAAGTAGACGGTCGGTTTGTCCGGCGCGGCGTCGGGGGTGGGCACGATGAGCCAGGAGGCTTTGCCCGCGCTATTGGCCAACACACGACCGGTGCCGTCCACGCTGTTGAAGCCATCGAGAGCCGGCGGTTGTATCACAAACCGGTCGCTCACAAGCGCGCCGGCGCTGTCCTGAACGGCCAAGTCGATCCTGACACCCTCGATCTCGAGCGGCGAGCGGTTGATCAACTCGAGTGACGCGGTGAAGACGTCGCGCGTGAGGACGGCGTCCTGGTCGATGCTGATCCGGACGGTGGCGCATATGCCTTCGTTGGGTTGGGAGAACTCACGCTGCGCCTGATCGATCATCGCCTGAAGTCCGACGAACGGGTCCTCGAATCCGTCAGCCACACTCAGGTCAGCTGCCAGGTCAGCAGCCTCGGCCACGGTCCTCCATTCGTCCAGCGCGATGAAGTCGGCGCTTTGCCCCGGCGGAACATCTTCGACCAGGAAGATGCCCGCCTGCCAGTAGGCAAGCGTGCGGTTCCAACGATCGATGAACGCGCCCGCGAGCGCCTCGGTAATGACAGCCGCCGAGGGGCGTCCGAGCAACTGAGCGCGCTCGGTTTCCGAGACTGCCCATTCCACCTCGCTTGCGCCCTCCGTGGCCTGGTCGAAGGCTTCCAGCCAGTCTGAAACGGCGGCTGTGTCTTCGATCTCAAACCAGGCCAGGTCACCCAGAACATACGCTTCCGCCTCGAAGATGCTCTTGACGCGATCGAGGTAGACCCGGACGGACTCGAGCTCGGGTATAGTTGGCGGCACGGGCGGGAGTTGCCATAGCGGCGTCGGTTCCATGCCATGCATCCCGGGCGAGCCTCCGCCGGACCCGCCGGAACTCGATTCACAAACGGTGAGGAACGAGTAGGCGCACTCGACGTACTTCAAGTATGAGAGACCCGGGACGGAGGCTCCAGCCGCCTTGAGGCAATTCAATTGCGCCTTCATGCACTGGTAACCGGTTCCGGCGCTGGGAGGCCAACCGCCCTGCCATGCGGACCGAACGCACTTGTTCTGATCGCGGGCGCATTTCATCCACTTGTTTACTGGAATGAACTTGGTGACACAGTTCAGCATGGCTTCGAAGATTCTCTCCGCGCATGGATGGCAGTTGAAGTTGGTGGCTACGACAGTCGTGCTGCCCAGGAACGGCGCCCCATCTCCGCCGCCGCCGCCGCCTCCAACGAGCGGGACATACCCGCCGTAGGCACATCCCCCGCCCACATTGGCGATGGATATGGACCGGCTGTAAAGATTCCGGTTCGGCCCGCAAACTAGCTCCCACAAAAGCCGCGCCCCCATCGAGCAACCCGCGCCAATCGGATCAGGAGCAGCCAATTGAGCTTGGTTGTCCGCCGGCATCTGCCCGGTCGAGTGAAGTTTCAATCCGCCGTTCAACCGCCGGATTCGAACAGGCACAGTCAATGAACTCCGGGCCGGCAGAAGCCCCAAGTCCTCGATCAACGGCTTGATTTCCCAGCGCGGATTCGAGTCGAACTGGAGCCGCATCGCTTCGGCGGCGATAAGCCCGTGGTTTGTGATCTTGAGGTCTACCTGCGCCAGGTCGCCCGCGACGTCCGCCAGGTCGATCAGCGGCGGCTCAATCGTGATGACCGGGATTGGCACTTCGGTTTCGAACACCGCCTCGATAGTGATTCGTGTGCGGTCTTCGATTTCGGTTGGCACGACGTTCCATATGTATTGGACCGTGTGCCGCGACAGGAACAGTCGCGTCTCTATCGTGTCTCCAGCCGAGACCAGGAGTGTCAGCCGGTTTGGATTGTGGTCTTCGGCGGTGGCCTCGATCACGTAGTAACCCTCATGCAAACTGGCGAACGTGGCCAAACCTCCGGCGTCGGCGGTGGCTTCGGCAACATGCTCTTGCGACAGCGCGTCCTTGACAACGACTCGAGCCCCGGCGACGCGCGGCGCACCCGCGGCATAGTAAGTATATTCGTCTTCGACCGAGACCCGCAACGCACCCAATCCGTCAGACAAGGCGCGAAACCGGAAAGGAACATTGGCGCTGGCCTGGCCGTCGGTCAGGACCAACGCGCCCGGATACTCGGTGAGAGCCATGTCAGCCGGCGGGAGCAATTGAAGACTGACTGCGTGCGACGCCCCAGGCGCAAGAGACTCGAGTGGCGAGGGCGTGGCGAGTTTCAACCACGGAGCGTCCGGCAGCAGGACTTGGATCGGCCCACTTGCCACCCCACCCGCATTCCGCACCTGGAATGTCAGGATCGTCTGGCTCCCGCGTACCATGCCAGCGATGAGGTTGCCGGGAGTGGCCTCGAGAACCGGCTGCAACGGCTTGACGGCAACGTGGAGAGGCAGCCGTGCGCGGGCGCCTTCGGTACTGGTGACCTCGATCCAGACAGTCGTGTCGAGCGGCGTGTCGCCAAGCGACGTCACGCGGCACAGGACTTCCACCTCGCCGTCGGGTGGCAGGCTCTCCGGAAGCCCGCATTCGAACTCGAGACCTGGCGGCAATGGATCAATCGTGTGGGTGATTCCTGTGAGCGGGATTTCCGTCAGGTTGACAAGAGCGACGTGCCCGGTGCGCGACGATTGGCCGGGCAGTTCGATCGCCAGATCGGCCGGCTCAAAACGCATCCCAACCAGAACAAATGTGTCCTGCACAGGCGCGCTCGTTTCGCCAGGATGCGCCGCGCCGATCTCGTAGTGGCCGGCCTCGCCCGGCAAGGGCTGGAAGATCGCGCTGAAGTTGCCTTGCGCGTCGGTGAGAGCGGCGATCACACGCCGGGTGCCCCGAACCTCGATATGGACGTTGACAAGCTCGAATCCGGCGGGCTGGCCCGAGCCGGTCCGAACCGCATGTCCGTTAAGCGGCACAGGCGTGTTCGCGGGCGCGACATCGATGTCTGTCTGGACTGTGGCGGTGTAAGCGGCGGCGACGCTGATGGGCTGGGCTGACACCGCGGTGTTGTTGGCCTCGAGTGATTCGACGATTGCGTCTGTCGCGTCCGCGACCACCACTAGCCAATACTCGCCAGGCGAGGTTGGTAGGCGGTATTGGAGTGTCCGCTCCAGGTACAATCCTGGATCAACGGTTCCGGAGAAAGTCACTTCGCCCAGGAACAGGTCATTGCCGGCGTAGGGATCAGTCGAGAGGAACAACCGCTGCGACCAGGAGCCGGTGGCGGGCGTCGCGCCGAAATTCGACTCCCGATACGTGACGTTGAACGGAGCGCCGGTGAATCCCTCATCGGGCACGACAATCTTGCTGATGACAAGATCAGGACGATTGACGTCGGAAACAATGAGGCTGGCGCTGGCGGACGCGAGACCCGGCGCCTCGGCGGTGATGACCACGTTCTGATTACCATCCGTGACGCCGTCGTCGACACTCGAGATCTCGAAAACCGCGCTGGTTTGACCCGCAAGGATAACAACCGATGCTGCCACCGTCGCTTCTCCGGGCCGATCGGACTTGAGTTGGACGGTCAGCGCCGCATCCGTCGAGGTGTTGCGGCTCACAGTGCCGGTCGTGGCTGGCGACTGTCCTTCAGGCACGAGATCGCGGGCGATGTTGAGCGTCAGGCTGGGCGCCTCGTTGTCGATTACCTCGAGTTGCGCCACGGTCGGATGACCCAGGCGTTTGCCAGTTGCCGTCTCGAGAAGGAAGGCACGGATTTCAACCGGGCGGTTGCCGTCCAGCAGAAGATCGTCCACAGCGCCGACCGGGAAAGTCGCCGAGGCAACGCCGGCCGGTATCGTGGTCTCGGCCGGAACGACAGCCTCGGAAGGATCGCTCGACTCGAGCTCGAGCCGGAGCGGAAGCGTGCCTGGCGGATCGCGCGTGATTGTGGCTGTGGTGGCCATCGGGCCGTCGGCTTCGTTAACCGACGGTCGGGCGACTTCGAGCGCGAGCAACGGCGCGTCGTTGTCCACCACGCTCACGATGCCGGCGACAGGTTCAAGGCCGGCAACCAGCGCGCTCACGGTGCAGACTGTCGTCGACTCGATCAGAGCGTCCTCGACCGCCGCGACGTTGAACAGCACTTTGTTCTCGCCAGCCGGAATGACCACCGACCGCGGGACGGCAAGCTGGTCCGGTTTGGACGATTCGAGGCTGACGACGAGGTCCCCTGTCATGGTCGGCGCAAGAGACAGCGTGCCTTCGAGCAGATTGCCCTCCACGACGGTCGACGGCGTGAACGCGATCATGAGAACCGGTATATCCACGTCGACCACCTCGAGCGCGACTTGAGCGCCTTCGTAACCAGGAGCGGCAGCACCGATGGTCAGCGCTCGATCGCCATCCACGACGCCGTCGAGCGACGCGGTGACCGTGAAGGACGCCGACTCGCGACCGGCGGCAAAAGTCACCTCGGCGGGAATCGTCACCTGGCCTTGATCGCTCGCCGTGAGAGTGGCCACGAGAGACGAGCTCAAGTCGCCGCCGCGCGTGAGAGCGCCCTGGACCGACTCGCCCTCGTTCACGCGGGTCTTCGACAATTGCAGGCCCAGGACGGGTGTCACGCGAATTGGCTGAGCGGCAGCGGCGATGTTGTTGGCCTCGTTGGACTCGGGCACCTGGTCTTTGCTATCAACTCGAACGACAAACCAGAGATCGCCCGCGGCGCCCAGGAGCGGCAATGTGACTTGCTGGGTTCGCACCGCGCCCTGGCCGGGAGCGATTGGATCAGTCGCGCCGAACACAGCCACGGCCTCATCACCGCCCGGAACGCCGTCCGTCGAGAGCAGGATGGTCTCCGTCCAGGGACCGGTTGCGGTCGCGATGCCGATGTTGGTGACAGTCCACACCAGCTCGACCGGTTGACCGGCTCGACCGGCTGCGGGCGCTCGCACGTCGATGACCGCAAGGTCTGGAACCTGACTGTTCACCGTGAGAACAGCCGGGGCGCTCACAACCGACCCCACCAAGTTCTCGACTTCGACCATGTAGGTGCCTTGCTGGTCCGGTCTCGCACCGGGCAAAGTCAGGACAGGCTGCGTCGCTCCGGGAATGTCATCACCTTCAAACCGCCACTGATATGTCATCGGAAAACGGCTCTCCGCCAACACCGTGAACGTCGCATCGCGCCCGACGTAAACTGTCATGCTATGCGGAGACCGGCGAATCAAAGGAAGTTCGCTCCAAAGCTTGAAGCCGTAAGTGCCGACTTGCTCCGCCTGACCCCAGCCAACCACTTCGATTGTGTACGTGCCGCCCCGGCTCAGGACTTTTGTACCCGCGTGACTACCCTGCAGATGATCACGGAACACCTCGACCCCATCCTCATCCCGCAAAGTCCACCACAAGTAAGCCATCGAAGGCACGGATTCCTCAAAGAACACTGCCTGGCCCGGAGCAGCCTGGAACGTGTACCGGTCCATCGCGCCCGGACTTTCTATCGAACCGGCGCCTGGCCCGGGCTCGCCCTCGCTCACTGTGTCGCCAATCGAAATCGCGAATTGGTCCACAGGCGGCACCGACCAGAGTCGGAACCCATACGTGCCAATTTGCTCCGCCTG
>JAXDCU010000412.1:0-9358 GCA_034677645.1 Verrucomicrobiia bacterium | reverse complement strand
TTTAACTGGGGACGCCCCACCGTCCACAGCGGCGGGGCCAACATCACCGCGGCCGACGGCCACGTCGAGCGCATCGCCTACCGGGTGCTCTGGCGGTTGAACCCGGCCAACCAAATGCCGGCCAGCCATTTCTGGTACATGGAGTAGGCGCCGGGCCCGGGGGATTTGGCGCGCGCGCCCAAACCGCTCGCGTCAACGACAAGCAAGCCCTCCGCATCGCCGGCCCGGCGTGATCCAGCCCGCTGAGATTGGCAGACGGGTTTGAAGCTTCCGGGGGCGCCGCCGGCGGCGGTTAAGACGCCAATTACCGCCCGTCATAACGGGGGCGTAACGGCGGGGTATCTTAAAGATGAACTGTGGCCTGCGCTGTGAACTGCTTATGGTGGCTGAGTGAGCGGGAGTGGTTGTGCGGAGGAAACCATTGCCCGGTGCTCAGCTTCAGGGTCCGGACGCGGCCTTACATTGGTGTTTAGACGAGCGCTTCGCTACAGATGATTTTGGGGATGGGCTTTTCGGTGGCGTAGAGGCTTCGGCGGTCAACCCAGTCTTGGAGACGATGTTGATCGTAGATGCGGGCAAGGGATTTCAGGAGAGACTGGCCGGTGACGGCGTTACGCCGGAGGAGGTTGAGTTCACGATTGACGGCCCGCGTGATTGGGCCGCGCAGGGCTTTTTCGAGGATGTTTATCATGCCTTTCTGACCCTCGTCCTGGGTGGCGGCAAAAAGGAGGCGAAGCTCGCGGAGGATGTAGTTTTGGCCGTGGCTGAGCGAAAGGGTGTGGGTGCGCTCGGCGTGGCGGTGTTTTACCTCCTCGGCAAAGAGACGCAGGACGCGCATAACAGTCGCGTTGTAGTCCGGGGGCAGCGTCCGGGGAGAGGCATCGGGACCGCACTTGATGGCACCTAAAAGCTTTGGGATGTCGTGGGAGATGACTTGGCCGGTGTGGTCGAGGAGGAAAAGTTGTTGGTATCCGCGCAGGTCTTCGCGACCCGGGTAGGTGGCTTCGCAGAAGACATATTGGCCCTTTTGGGTCGAGGTTTTGGCTGCCCTGATGCCGTCGCGGAGCGAGGCGATGCGCTCGTATTCGGCAGGCTTATCCTTGCGGAGCTGACGGAGGAGTTCCTCGGCTTCGTTGAGGTCAAGGAGTTCCTCGCCGTCTTCCTCGAAGAGGCCGAGTTGGCCGCCGTTCTTCTGTTCGTAGATGGCGTACATGGCTTCCTCGTTGAGCTGCTCGGTTTGATCGAGAATGACGGAGTCTTCACCAATCGTGTCGTGGATTTCCTGGATGCGGTTGTGCAGTTTTTGTTTCAGGCCGAGGTTGCGGTCGAGTCCAGTCTCGGGGAGGAAATTGAAGGCGTAGACGGTGTCATGGTCGCTGCCGATGCGGTCTATGCGGCCGAAGCGTTGGATGAGGCGGACGGGGTTCCAGTGCAGATCGTAGTTGATGATGTTGTCGCAGTCCTGAAGGTTAAGGCCCTCGGCAAGGACGTCGGTGGCGACGACCATCGAGAGCTCGGACTCGCCAGCCTGGAACTGGTATTCCGGGTTGGCTTTGGGGGCGAAGCGGCCGACAACGCGGGCCTTGCTTTTGTCGCCGCTAAAGATGACCTCGATGTCGGGTTTCTTGCCGCCGGGATTGAGGTTGTCGAACAGGTAGCGGGCGGTGTCGGCGTACTGGGTGAAGATGAGGCGTTTGCCGTCTTTGAGGGGCTTCTGACTGAGGCGCTTCTTAAGGGTCTGGAGTTTGGCGTCCTGGTCCGGGGTGATGGGCTCGACCAAGGCGAGCATCTTCTTTAGCAGGTCAACATCGTGGATGATGTGTTCGCGGAGGCGCTTCAGGTCGAAGTCGGCGGTACTGTATTTCCCGGAAACTTGGCGCAGGGCATCCATGAGGTCTTGCTCTTCAGCCAGGTTCGGTTCATAGAGGATCGCCTGGGCATCGTCGCCGGCGGGGACGAATCCCTGGGACAAGGCCTCGAGGAACCGCTCATGCACCATCAGGAGGCGCCGGATGGTTTCCTTGAAGGCAAAGACGCTGGACTCGAACCGTTTAAAGAGGAGGACGCGGATGAGGCCGCGCAGGAGGGAGCCGGCGCGGTGGAGGCTGGCGTAGGGTTCGCGGCGCTGCTTTTCTGCCGGGACATAGTGGTAGAGGCCGTAGCGGGCGTAGGTAAGCTCGCCGCTGCCGGGCTCGACGATGCGGCCCTTTCGGGGCTTGCCGAGGTACCCGCGGAGCTGCTGGTAGAGGCCGGCGTAGGTGTCCTCGATGCTGTACTCGATGGTGTCGAGCTCGCGTTTGGGGAAGAACTGGTGCCTACCGCCGACGATGACGTAGGCGCGCCTGCGGCCGTCCAAGTATTCGCGGAAGCGGGAGGGGTCCACGGGCTGGTGCGTTTTGGAGTCGAAACCGTACCACCGCAGGATGTGGTTGCGGGTTCGTCGGATGAGGATTTTCGAAAGGAGGTTGGGCAGGGTGCGCTCGGCTTTCTCGACGAGCCTGAAGTATTCTTTGAGGTTGGGCGGATCCACGGGCAGGTCGGTCTTGTCGTCCTGGTGGAAGAGTTTGATCTGGTGGTAAACGTCCCAGGCGCTCTTATTTCTGGGGGTGGCCGTGAGGAAGCAGCAGCGCTTGCCGGTGCTGAGGAAGTTCTCGACGACCTTATAGCGCTGCGTGTCGGGATGGCGGAGGTTGTGGCTTTCGTCAATGAGGATGAAGTCGCGGTCCTTGTAGAGGACATTCTGGAGGAGCAAATTCGGGGAGCCGTTGTCCGTCTCGCGCAGGTAGCCCATGGAGAGGACGCGGGCGTTGAGCTGGTAAACCTCGTCGTAACGCTGCCACATGTCCACGAGAGGGGCGGGGCAAATGATGAGGGAGCGGGCGTGGTCGGTGCGTTCGAAGTGTTTGACAACCGCGGCGCCGATGTAGCTCTTGCCCAGGCCGACGACGTCGGAAACAAACGCGCCGCCGAAGTCGCGGACCATTTGCACCGCCTGGCGGACGGCGACCTTCTGAAAATCGGCGAGGCGCCTGGTGATTTCGTCGTCCCAAAGGAGGTCCTGGTCATCCTCGCCCTCGACGCGGTCGCGGACGAGGGCATAGAGGGACTTCATGTAGATGTCATAGGGGCGGACGGCCGCGACCGCCCAGGACTGCTGCATTTCGCGCATGAGCGCTTCATCAAAGTCCTGCGCCTCCTTCCAAAGGTCGTCGAACCAATGAACCAGTTCGGCGTGGTTGTTGTTGCCCTGAACGACGACGTTGAGCTCGGTGTTGTGGGTGACGCCGGCGAGAGTGAGATTCGAGGAGCCGACGATAGCGATGCCGTGCTCGTGGCGGGCGACCGCTTTGCCGTCGCCGCCATACACTTTGCCGTAGTCAAAGATGTACGCCTTCGCATGCAGGCGGCCTTTGGTATAAACCTTCACTTTGAGGCGCTTGTCCTCGATCATGCGAACCAAGCGCGTCACAATCGCCTGGGCTTCGTTCGTCTGGTCCATTAGTTCGATGGCCGCGCGGATGTTGGCAGCGGTCTCGCCGGCCATGCGTTGGGTGTCGGCCCGCCGGGGGTATGCTTCGGCCTCGGCGGCTTCGGCGACCAGCTCCAGGCGGCGGTACCCTTCGGCGAGTTGCTCCAGGGTCTCGCGGTTGGTGGTGTTGCCGATCAAAAGGCGAAGCTCCTTCACGTCGGCAAGACGCGGGGCAATGCTCTCCAAACCGGAGAGGAAGAAGTAGCCAACGGCGAACCGCGCCGCTTCGGTGGACGCAAGAATGCAGTTGATGTTATCAACGAGCTTGCGCTTGCGATTGTCAATGATGTCGTGGGCGAGCATGAGGAGTCACAAGTTTAGTTTGAAAACTCTTTAATCGCGGCCATTATGATCCTGTACAGCTTTTTAAGTTCTTGTGGGAGATATGGGTTTGCCTTGCAAAAGGTTTTAAGTTGATTGTTTGGAGGGCGGTGGGTTCGAGTACCTCTGAGGAAGACGATGTGGTTGACCGGAGCGAAGAGTGAATCGAGAATCTGACCCTTTTGGTCGTGCGCATCTTCCGCCAAGGCATCCCACTCGGCTACGACAAGAAAATGACAACTGGAATATTGGTTGTACATGTTCTTAGCCTTAGCGAGCACGTTCTCAAGACGTGTGGCGTCAATGTACATTTTACAGGCAATGACGCAGACAGGAATTATTTCATTAGTCAAATCAGTTGGTTCGTTGCCTTTCTCCTGAATGCGGAGAGTCCTCCGGAAACCGATAATTACGTCTTCCCTATCGCGCCGAAATTGAATTGGGACGATATCTGGAACTCTCTGTCTCCTGAAAGCGAGGGAAATGCCGGTGACCACCCCTTTATCGGTGGAAAGCTTTACCACTTCTAGGGCTGCACGTGGTTTATTGTCAACGGCTAAGCGCGCAAGATTCAGAGTGACTTCTTCCAAGAAGAATCCACGAAAAGTCGAAAATGGCGTCACACCACCGCCAAGCATCCGTTTCCATGAGTACAGTCTGCGATCAATGAATTCAGAGGCGTCGCAGGTAGCTCGGATGGAATCTGCCAAAGTAGTCGCGGTAACCATGCCCTGATATTTTTTCCGGAGGCTTGTGACGAGTTTGCACTTTTGCTTCCTTAAGAATTTCTTGTCGATGTAGTCTCCGAATGGGTGTTGCATTGTATCGTTTGTTGGATTAGAGACTGCTGGCCTTGATTAATCTGGTGTGAACCATTTCAGCCGTCTGCTGATACAGTTCGGTCATCAGCGCAACGTTGAAACCAAGCACAGTCATGACGGCTAAGTCCAATTCCCGGTGGGCTTCGTCCTGAAGAGCTTTATCTACGCTCATAGGAGGACTCGCGGAAATATGCTCCCAATTACTTTCAAGTCTTTTACGAGACTCGGGGGATAGGCACCTTGCGTCGGGTATAAGAACGTAACGCCAATCATCTGGTGGAAAATCGAGAGCCCCCTGTCCTAAACCACGCCTCCCGAAGATTTCGGCCATGAATGCCATAAGCGTTGAACTGAAGTAGGCCGCGAAAAGGGGCACAAGATGTCTTTCTTTTTCAGCCAGAATCAGCGTTGCGAATCGCTGATGGACTTCATACTGGGCGTCGTTAAGTACTACGAAAAAACGGTCATTGAACGCGATAGGCAGAATGATGTCTGCAAGAGGTTGTTTGCCCAAGTCGTACCATCGTCCGCCAACGGCTTGCAATGTCCCTTTGTCATACCCTTGTGATTCTCCGTGCCGGATGTACTTGAGCGCATTGGTTCTACACAATTGCCTTTTGTCGTCGTGGCACATAAATACATAGTGAAGGTTACGTAGCCTTGAAGACTCTGGACCACATTCAACGAAGTCTGTCGGTGATTTAACAAGTGGCTTCAAGTATCTCTTCTCGATTGCCCAAGTACGAGCTTTTTCTTTTGTAAGGTAAAAAAACCTATCGCACCCGGTACGTCGTCCCCGCCCAAATCTCCAAAAAGTCTCTGCACCAAGTCGCAGCATAGGAACTTGAGTCTGCATCAACCGCATGTAAACATCCGGCGCACGAAGATACCGTCCACCCCATTTGTTGCCGGTGTACTCACGTTCTTTGATTAGGGCCTTATTACGCTCCGCAGATGTCTCCTCATTGCTTTTGATGCTCATTCCTTCCTCCAGTAGTTGGGATTGAACTACCGGATATAGGCGATACTCATTCATCCGCTTTGGCTTCGTGATCTCGGCGATTTCCTGGAATATCACGGGTGAAAGCACAAGCTCGAACGGCGTGTTCAGCATTAGGAATCGCGCCTGGGTCTCCAAGCCAGATTCCTTGGTTAGTTCGGGTGCGGCGAGGAGAGCAATGATGGTGTTGACATCGGCCGAGGCAAAGGAGCGCTTGGACTGGTTGTCTATAATAAGCCTGACGTGTGAGTGCTTGAGCAAAAACTCCTGCAAATCTGCACCGTAGCCGACGTCAAGCCATGCGTTTGACGTGATGAAACACAACGAACCTTTGGTGTTGAGGAAGGACAAGCCCTGGAAATAGAAGTAGATGTATAGATCGCTTTTGGCGTCGAGTTTGCGCATGCTGGTATCGGTTGAGGCTTTGTATCTGAAGAAGCGGGGGAATGCCTGGTATACCGATCGGGCGAGCTTGCGTTTATATTCCTTCTTATTCTCAGTCGTTACTTCCCCCCGTGGCAGCCGCGGGTCGGAGATATTTTCCTGCCGGACGTACGGGGGATTGCCAATGACAATGTCGAAACCGTTCTTGTCCTCGCCAAAGATCTCGACGAAGGCGATATCCCAGATGAAAGGGACATCGCGGACAGAGCGCAGGGCGGTTTTTGCCTGGGAGATGCGCTCCAGGTCGGTTTTGATGCTGGCGAGTCGTTTCTGCTGTTCCGCTTGCTGGCGGGTGCGGTCGGGCATGTCTTCGAGTTGGCCATCGAGGAGCCCGATTTGCCGGCGTTCGGGGGTTTCAATCTGGCGGCGGAGGGACCTGAGTTCCTGCTCAAGGTTTTGGCGCCGGGTATCAAGGATTTCGCGGAAGACGCACAGTTCCTCTTGTTTGGCCCGGGCGGCTGAGTGGAACTGGCAGGTGGGGTCGTTATTGTAGAATTTGAGTTTCTCGGTTTTCAGGCGCGTAATGCGAGCCTTGAGGGCGGCGGGGATGCCGTGAGCGCCGTGGAGGCGGGCCATGTTGATGCCTCCGACCTCCTCAACCAGGCTGTCCCCGCAGCGGATTTTAAAGGTGAAGTGGGGGAGGAGAGGTTCCCGCCGGACGTGGAGAGCCTCGCGTGTGAAGTCGGCGTCAATGACGAGAGCAAGCCAGAGGCGGAGTTCGGCGACGTGGCAGGCCCAATCCATGATGTCCACGCCATAGAGATTGTCGCCGATGATGCGTTTTTTGCGGTCGAAGGGGGTTTCCTGGCGATCGAGCTGGCGGCTGGCACGCTGCTGGAGGTCATCGAGTATGTGGAGCATGCCGACCAGGAAGGAACCGGAGCCGCAAGCGGGGTCAACAACGGCAATGTCCCGGAGTTTCTGGTCAAGCTGGGGCCAGAGATTTGCCTGAGCGAGGGCTTCATCTGCCTGGGCCTTCTCATCCTGGTCAAAGGCAAAAATGGATTCGTAGAGGAGTTGCTTGTGGGTGGCGCCCAGGTGGTTGCAGAGGTTGTCAACGAGAGCAAGGCGACACATGAGGTCTATCTCGGTTCTCGGCGTGTAGAAGATGCCCGCGTCGCCGCGCTCGTCGGCTTCGGTGGAAACATTGACCAGGCTTTCGTAAACTTTGCCGATCATTTCCGGATCAACGGCGACTTCCTGATCCAGGGGGCTGTCTTCGGCGATGGTGAAGTTGTAGCGTTCAAGGAAGGTAAATACCTGGGCAAAACGAGCGTCGGTGAGGGAGAAATCGTGCCGGGTGTCGAGGTCGTTTTTTGAGAAGAGGCCGCCGTTGAGATAGGGGGCCAGGGCGAGGGCGTGTTTGATGGGGCCGGGGAAGTGGCGGTGCCCGCCATGGAACTTGTTATTGAATGCTTCGAAGAACAGGATATTGAGCCAGCGATCGAAGAACGAATCCCTGGGTTGGCCGGCCTGTTGGTAGGATTCCCAAAAAGAGCGCAAGAATTCGGGGTTGTCGCCGAGCCAGCGTTTGCGCTGGATGAAATAGAGGAACATGCACCGGTTGAGGAGTTGGAGGGCGTAATCGTGCGACCATTCCGAGTCCCGGGTCTGGCGGCGCAAGTCGTCCTGAACGATGCCGAAGAGAGCCTTGTATTCACCAAAGAATTGTTTGGTGACCGCCTCGACGTCGAAGGCCTCGTCGTGGCGCTGCTGGATCGCGAGTGGAGATCGGCTGACGAGGTCCTGGCCGCTGGCGTCGAGGCTTAAGAGCGAGATGCGTTCCGTGGCGGTGCGGAGGCGTTCCTCCGGGCCAATGGTAATGCGGCGGAAGAGGCGGCGTTTAGCGGTTTTTTCGTCGTACTTTACGTTGAGGAAGTGCCATCGGTCCTGGGCGGCATTGGAAAATACGAACAGGGTGTAGGGGTGGTCGCGGAGGAGGCGGGAAACAACGGGGCGTTCGTGGCTCGTAAGGAGTTTCTCGCCCGTAAGCCGGGTGTATATGACGTGGAAATCGTTGTTTTCGCCACCGCCGGCGAAGAGAACAGGATCCTCCGCGACTGTGGTTGCGGCGGATTCAGGCCAACCCCGGCGGGAGAGCGGTTCGTTGATGCGCTGATAGCTTAGTTCCGACCAGAAAAGTGTCTTGAGCGGATCGGTTCCTTTGAAATCCTTGAGGATGTTGAGGATGGTTTGCTGACGTTCCTGATTGCTCATAGGAATTGGTTGGGATAGAAGAAGTCGAGTTTGTTTCCGGGTGCGGCCGGTGCCGATGATGGCTGGGCGGGCATGAAGTGCGTATCCGCGCGCCGGCTGATGAGTTGTCGGGTTTCCGCTAAGGGCAGGAGTTTCTGGAAAAAAGGGAGTGAGTCGTCCGGCGAGGTGATGAAGCCGCCCTGCTGGGCGGCGTGGATGTCGGCATCGGAGGGGCGCCAGACGACTTCGGCGACAGTGGCGTTGGAAGTTCTAGGATCAATACCAAGCGCGCGGACCGGTTGCGCGGACAACTCGGCGGAGCAGCCTTCGGGTCGAAGCGGATTAAGGGGGTTCATAAACGAACGCTCGGTGGAGGACAATTCGAGTGCCATTTGGCCGCAAAAGGGCGCTGGCTGGCAGCATGGCCCGGCATGGACCCCTGGCAAACTAGCCGTTGTAAGACTGTGCTACCCATGATGCAAAGTCCGGGAATGATATGACGAGCTGGACTGGATTGCACGTACATTCAATTACGACGGTGAAAATTGTGGAGAGAAGGGTCCAGTTTGGTGCTGGGTTGACGGAGAAAAGGCCTTGAAAACCTGGGGTTTCGGGGGGCACACCTGCTGGCGGATGATGGGGACCGGGCCAGGAGAGCCGGGGTTGGCAAGGGATTCATTGCGGACTGGGGCGTGAAACCAGGGCGGGTTTTTCCGCGGTGCGGTTTCCGACGTGGCAGGGGTGGTTTGGGCTGGGGAAGATCTACGGGGCTTGACATCCACGGAATCGGGGCCGTTTGCGGCGAAGGGAATGGGGGCTGGCGGTCCTCAATTCCGGGAGTGCGAGCGCGTGGAAAAGGTCGTTTCTGTGAACAACTAATTCCAAGATTCTATTGCCATCTCCCGGGGGGCACCTTACGCTAGAGAACCAGATAGTGCAACCCGGCTGCCCGGTGGCCGCCGGCCCGTATCGTACAATGACAATATGCTCGCGCTGAAAGTGAAGTTCTGCCTTCGTTGGGGTCGCCGGCGTGCGTTTACGCTGATC
>JAXDCU010000411.1:0-4412 GCA_034677645.1 Verrucomicrobiia bacterium | reverse complement strand
GAGAAAGAGCGGATGTCAAACGTGGTCAAGTTTGTGCGGTTCCTCAAGCCGTTAGCCCGGGTTCTCGGCGAACGTCCGCATGGCGACGAAGCCGCTCGCCAACGGGCCGTGGAATCGCTTCGCCGGCTGATCCTGCAGACGAATAAACCGCTGACTGACGACAAGCTGCGCATCGTCCCCTTGCCACAGGCGCAATTGTGGGAAGAGGGTTTGCGGGCCAGCCAGTTGCTCAAGGAAGCGCCAGTCGACGAATCGGAAGAGGAGCAAAACGGCGAACCCGAAGCGGATCAATTCAAGGAAGCCGCCGCCCTCCATCGGATCGGCCAAAGCTACGCCGCGGGCAAATGGGGGCGTTTCCTCCGCGCACCCGACCTTTACTTCCGGCTGATCCGCGACTACGGGAGCCGTCTTGTCAGGCTTGGCGAAATCGCCGAAGTCCGCTTCGGCATCAAGAGCGGCTGTGACGCTTTCTTCATGCCCCGGGATGTGACGGCTGACGTCTTGCAGCAGTTGAACGAAGGGCTGCCGTGGAATGACGTCGGTCTGATGGCACCCTGCAAACGCAGCGAGGTCGAAAGCGGCAAGGTGCGAATCGTGCGAGCGGGCGACAACACATTGCATCCCATCGAAGCGGAATTTCTGCGGCCCGAAGTGCACAGCCTCATGGAAGTGGATCGCCCGGTCATCCGGGCCAAAGACGTTGACCGCGTAGTGCTGTGGGTTGACAAACCGCCGGCCACACTGACACATACTTACGTCGGCAAGTATGTCCGGTGGGGCGCAAAGCAAACGTTCGAGTCAAAGAAATCCAAAGCCGTGACCGTGCCGGAACGCTCGACGTGCGCCTCAAGGCCGGTCTGGTACGACCTGACCAACGCCGAGACCGGCACGGTGTTTTGGCCCATGGCGCAGAAGTACCGCCATATCGCTCCTGCGAATCCAGAACGGCTCGTCTGCAACCACAATCTCTTCTACCTCCGGACGGCCGAGTTGAACAGGGACGAAGAAAGAGCTCTGGCCGCGGTGTTGAACTGCACGCTTGTCGGGTTGTTCAAGCATTTCTACGGCCGCTATGCTGGCTCGGAGGGTACACTGAAGACGGAAGTTGTGGACACAGTCCTGCTCGAAATCCCCGATCCGCGCGGGGTCCCGCCCCGACTGGCGGAAAGAATGGCCGAGGTTTTGGAGAAGCTGAGCCAGCGCGAGGTCACGCATCTGGTCGAGGACGAGCTGCTCCAATGTCACTCGGAAGAACTCATGCGCGAGATTCTGCGCGAACCGCCCAAACTGCCGCGCGAGCTTCAGCAGCCAGACCGGCGGGAGCTGGACCGGTGCGTCCTCGAACTCGTCGGTGTCACCGACGCGACCGAGCGAGAGAAGCTCCTTGATGAACTCTACGTGGAGACGACGAAGTATTACCGCTACCAGCGCACACAGGACATCCAGGCGATGGAGGACCGGGCCAGCAATCACGGCCGCCGCTTGGGCGCGCAGGATTTGGCCGAGAGCATCTGGCACTCGCTCTCTGACGCGGAGCGAAGCGTGGGCGTGCCGGAATGGATCGCGGCTGTTTGTGAGAAGGTCAAGCCCGTCGAAATCCCGGAAGGCGCACCGCACGCTCTCGGCGCAACCGATATGTTCCATCCCAACGCCGTGATCTTCAAATCGGGGAATGAGACCCGGCAGGTCGCTTACGCCAGCCCCGAACAAGCCGCCTTGGTTGCTGAAGTCGCTCGGCTGGGAATTCACGGCGAAATCCGCGTGCCAGAGAGCGCGCCGGATTGCCACCGGTGTCTTGCTCAACTTCGGAACCGGCTGACTCAGGCCGAATCGCTCTTCTCTCGGCTGGCGGCGTCACGCACCGGCACCCAATCCTTGCAAGACAAGACCACCAATCTGCTTCTTCATTGGTTTCTGCACGGGAGGATGCGCGATTAATCATTCTGGTCGGGAAACGTAATTCAGCATTGAGACTGAACCCAGACCGCGCGGTTGCTTCAGTGCTAATGCGGGGCGGATGCCCTTGCTATTCGCCACGCGACCATTCACCAATTCATCCCCGACGGAGTCCTTCGGGGATGCAGACTCTCCGAAAACGACCGCTGCGCGACTCAGAACCGGCGACTCAACAAGCGCTGGAAGCGGGCGCGATTGTAGCGCTGCGCGACGATACAAGGCAGATTTGCCGCCAGCGCGCAGGTGACCATGATCAGGTCGGCCCACCACGGATTCCACAGGAAGAACACGGGCGCAAATCCAATGGCGCACCAGTGACAAAGTTCACCCCGCCAGGTTTCACGGACGAAACGGCGCAGGTAGTCGGCGTCCAGTCCGGCCAACGAGCCCTTGGCAAATCCGCCCCCAAACCAGCGCGCCCCGTCCGGCAGCAGTCCTTTCCATTGCTTGACGCCGAGAAAGCGTTCGTAGAAACGGCCGTCTTGCTCCCACGCGGCCGCGGCGGGCGGGCTGAACCAGGCGACCGGCGTTCGGGTGAACGCCCATGCCAAACCGAACTGAACCAGGGGCCACCCGGCCACGTTCAGCACGACAATCCAGATTATCGGAAGTTCAATCAGCACGTATCCGCCGCCCTTTCCACTGAACACCCTTGCCAGAACGCAGCACCGACCACGCAAACACGAGAAAGAAAAAAGCGAGCGGCACCGGATAGAGGACCGGCGTCAACCAGTGAAAACTTCCCACCAGCCGACTGAACCAGGCCACCTGCGTGGCGCAGAGCAGATACGCCACACTCCAGAAGTGCCAATCACAGGTCGTAAGCCCACCCACCGGAGCAAGCATCAGTCCAATCATCCAGGCTACGACGAGAAGAAGCGTCCCGAGGGGTGTCTGGCTTGCGCCGGACGCGAAGCCCTTGGTCCAACCCTGGATCAACTCACCAAGGCCGTTGGGGTACATGCGAAACGACAACACGCCCCTCCCTAAAACACTTCTGACCGGAAAGCCAGCGGCGCGGAACTGGTTCGCCAGCCAGAAGTTCTCCAGAACGCGTCCTCGCACTGTCTCATGCCCGCCAATTCTGCGATAGGTTTCCCGATGAACCAGCAACATTTGTCCAAACAGGCCGCGCGGCACCGCGCCGACAATCATGTTGATGTTGAAGAAAAGCGAGAGGTGCTCGTAGGGCTTCCGAACGGCATGATACGGTCCGGCCGAGAACGCGCCGCCTCGATACTCGGAAAGCGCGCGAGCCAGTCCGTTCGGCTCGAACCATGTGTCCGCATCCAGGAATAGCAACAAATCGCCACTCGCGGTCTTTGCGCCTTGATGACAAGCCCACGTCTTGCCGCGCCATCCATCAGGCAACGGTTGCGATCCAATGACCGTCGCGCCGAATTCCCGTGCAATGTCCGCCGTTCGATCGGTTGAGTCGTCGTCAACCACGATCACCTCACGCGGTTTGACGGACTGCGCCGCTAGTGAGCGCAGCAACTTGGGCAGGTTATGCGCCTCGTTGCGAGCGGGGATAACCACGCTGAGCGCCGGCGACTTGAGGGGTGCTGGGCTCCCAGCACACTTGCGCAGCCGCGGCAGCATAACGAATCCCACCCCCCACAACAAGAACATGACTAGCGGAACAATGAGGTCCATTCGCATCAGATGCCGCTCTTTCCACATCCGCCATCCCGACCGGATAACCCTGCATCGCTCGGTTGCGGGTGAGCCGCTTCGCGGCTATCCCTTATCCGCTTGGCGATCCCACTCCGCCACTTTCTTCGCCACGTTCTGGCCGCACAGAACCACCATGGGCATTCCGCCGCCGGGATTCACCGAGCCGCCCACGAAGAAGAGATTTGGATACTTGGCGCTTTGTTTTGGCGCTTTGAAAGCAAGGTTTTTGATGCGGTCGCTTACAACGCCGTAGATGGAGCCTTTGTTTGAGTAGTATTGTTCGCGGATGTCCAACGGTGTCCAGCAGTGCTCGAAGACGACGTGCTTTCGAAGGTCTTTCAGGCCCATCCGCTCCAGTTTGTCCACTACTCGTTCTTTTAGCGCGAGATAAGCGTCTCGACTCAGCGGGCGAGAGTCGTCGATGAACGGGATGTGCGGGAGAATCTTGAGGCAGTCGCAGCCGGGCGGGGCGACCGTTGGGTCGGTGCGCGACGCGGCCACGAGGTAGATGGTCGGGTCGGGCGGCAACTCGCGTTTGCGGAACACCGTGTGGAAATGCTCTTTTTGGTCCTCCGAATAGAAGAAGTTGTGGTGGGCGAGTTGCTGGTACTGGCAATCCAGGCCTAGTTCGAACACGAGGCCGGAGCAGGCCGGCTCGAACTTGTCGAGCGAGCGGAGAAAGACTTCGTCCTCGCGCAGCAGTTTCTCGTAGGCGGGAATGACCTCCATGTTCGAGACTATGATGTCCGCGGGATGGAATTGGCCGCTCTTGGTTGCGA
>JAXDCU010000410.1:0-2671 GCA_034677645.1 Verrucomicrobiia bacterium | reverse complement strand
AGTTCGGCACGTCCATTACGTCCGAGCTCCACGACGTGTATGGCATGTACTCGCGGTTGTCGCCCACGTACAAGTGCGTGGCAACCAGTATCTGTTTCA
The DNA here is from genome assembly GCA_034677645.1 of Verrucomicrobiia bacterium. GTDB lineage: Bacteria > Verrucomicrobiota > Verrucomicrobiia > Limisphaerales > J093 > JAAYVR01. The sequence continues at coordinate 2,572 of JAXDCU010000410.1, read as the reverse complement.
CGTTGCTCAGGCATTTGGCCCGATTCCCTTGTTCCTTGGCTTTCGCCAGAGCAGGCAGTAGCAAGCCCGCTAGAATTGCGATGATGGCAATAACGACCAGAAGCTCAATCAGAGTGAACGCCCGCCTCAGCCACCGCGACGGGCCCCTGGTGTGAAGTGAGGGGTTTTTTTGCATGGCTCAGCAAGTCACGGTCAGAATAGCCCGCCGTCTTGTGCATGCCAATTCAAAAATGTCGAGGCGGAACGAGGGAACGAGGGCCGCATTTCGCTCCATCGCGTTGTGAGATTCACGGCCTTGCTCGGATTCGAATCACATGTCATGCTGGCCGGGCTTGGAAGCTACAACTGCTCAATTGGAACACGGCAAAACTGGCAGGAGAACGTCGTTCCCACCTGTTTTTTGGGTGGCCAACGTGATCGAGGTGCTCGAACGTTTTGCCTACTACGGCATCTACTTCGGGTTCGGCATTTACATGACCCATCTGGGTTACAGCCGGGACCAGCTGGGTTATGTTCAGAGCCTGTTCTTGCTGCTCTCCTATGCGATTCCACTGGTCTCCGGCACGTTTGCGGACAGATATGGTTTTAAGCGCGTGTTGATCGTATCCTACTTGGCGTATCTGCCGTCAGTTCTGCTTCTGATACTCACAAAGTCATTCTCGGGTATCGCGCTCACGATGCTCAGCATCGGGCTGGCAGCCGGCATTTTCAAACCGCTGATCGCGGGGACAGTGCGCGTCACGACAGACACGACGAACAAGACGCTGGGCTTCGGCATATTCTACGCCATGGTGAACGTGGGCGGCTCGTTCGGCCCAATCGTGGCCGGCAAGCTTCGCGCCATCTCGTGGAACTACGCTTTCCTTGCGGCCGCGGCGGCGATTGGCCTGATGCTCGTCATCACCTTGCTGTTCTATCGGGAACCGCCACGTGAACCAGAGATCAAGACTCTGGGTCAAAGGTTCCGCGACATCGGAGATGCCCTGTCGGACGTGAAGTTTGCCGTGTTCCTGACACTGCTTGGTGTGTTCTTCTGGCTGCCGTTCTGGGCGTTTTTCAATCTGTGCGCTTTGTACGTCGACAGCAACCTCGATACGGCGCGGCTCTACCAGGACGTCAGATCGGCGGTTGGCGGACATGTGGCCAATTTCTTCTCACAGGCGGGTGACGACGGTTCGCGGCGCATCCTTGGTGAGACCATCTCGCACACGGGTTACATAATCATGATCCTGCAACTGGCGGTGTCGCGAATCTTCGAGCGGCTGCGGCCAATACCGTCTTTTCAGATTGGTCTTGTCGTGGCGGCGGCTGGACTGGCGCTGATCGGCGCCGCGCGCGCGCACGGCGCGTCGCTGGTTTTTGCCGGCATCTTCCTTTTTGCGATTGGTGAGATGATTACTTCGCCGCGCATCCAGGAGTACATCACCTGGATCGCCCCGAAAGAGAAAGCTGGGCTCTACATGGGCTCAAACTTCCTCGCGGTCATGATTGGAGGATTCCTCAGCGGCCTGGTCTACACACAGGTGTACTCGAGACTAAACGCCGCCGGCACACCTGAAATGGTCTGGTACGTCATGGCGATTCACGTGCTTGTGGCCGTGGCTGTCTTCTACGGCTTCGTGCGCCTGGCGGGCGAATTCCGTGAGCAATCGGCGTGACGCGCCAAAGCTCGCCTGAATCACAAGTACGATTTCGGGAATTTCCACGGCGAACGGTACTCAGGCACGGCACGGCGCGCGGCTTGGGCGTCGCCGACTATTCGTTCCTTGATCGGGTCGAACCGCAACGAGCGTCCGAGACGATAAGACAGGACACTCAGGACGATAGGCACATCCACCCTCACGTGATACAACACGCTACAGCCCGGCTGCTTTCGCGACTTGATTGAATCCAACCATTCGCGCTCCTGGCCGGGTGAGGGCGGTATGCCTGCTGCTGGCGCCTGTTTGTCCTTCATGCGCTGGCCCTCGGCCATGACGCGAAACATGCTGTAATTGGCGTAAATTGTCCCGTTCGTGCCGTGAAAGTAGATGCCAAGGCGGCGTGCTGGTTCGGCATCGCCGCGCATTACGAAATCGAAGCTGTTAGTCAGAGACGACATCCACGTCATTGTGACGTTTGGGTATTGCCAAAGCACCTCGTGATGGTCGTAAGCGTCGCCGTCGTCCTTGACGACAAACCGCCCGCCAGCCGAGCTGATCTGGGTTGGGTATGACAAGTCCAGGGCCCAGACCGGAAGGTCTATGATGTGCGGCGCCATGCCCGGCGTCCAGCCACCGCTGTACTCCAGCCACGACGAGTGGTTGTAGGCGTTCTCGACGAGGATTGGACTAAACGGAGCCTTCGGTCCAGGCCCGCACCATAGGTCCCAGTCAAGTCCAGGTGGTGGCGTGCGAACGTTGCTAGTGCCCACGCCTTCGACACCCTGGTTCATTACCATGAACGTGCGCGCGATACCGATTGGACCCAGGAGACCGGCGCGAACGAACTCAACGACGCGCCGATAGTTGTCGCCGGCATGGATTTGAGTGCCGACCTGGCTGATCCGGTCGTGTTTCCTGACCGCGTTCCG
>JAXDCU010000409.1:0-2553 GCA_034677645.1 Verrucomicrobiia bacterium | reverse complement strand
TCGTCGTACCAGCAGACGGTGTCGTCGTCGTGCCCTGGGGCATAGACCAGACGAAGCCGGTTGGCAACCCGATCGCCATCGTCCAGCAGCAGGTCGGGTTCCACGCCGCGTAGCACCGGAGGCGGTGGGGGGCTGAACTCCGGAAAACGCGACCGGATGAGCTTGCTGTATTTCAGCGTGGGGTGGTGAAAGTCCGGAAAAAACTGATCTAGTCTGGATTTTGGATATTTGTTCCATTGATGGTCAAATTTTGCTGCCGCGTGGCGGCTCACTTGCGAGGAGGATGATTGACACGTTCATGGAGGTGTTCCGATGGCAGTCGCCGAACCTCTGTCTTATCGCAGTCCGATGCGGAAGTTGGTGCGGTTCTTCGAGCGGAGTCGCGGTCAGTGGAAGGAAAAGTGCCAGCAAGCGAAACGGGAGAACAATAGTCTGAAGATCCGGCTGGCCGCCATGAAAGAGAGCCGCGATCGCTGGAAGGCCAAGGCGAAGGAATTGGAAGAAGAGGGGACCGCGACGGAGACCGTGGCGACAGTCGCGGGGGCAAAAAAACACCGGTAATCCGGCTCCCGCCGCCGATGCGCCCACGCGCGAGTTGTCGACCGTGTGCGTGGAGGACCTGGACACGCCCGTGCCCCGTCACCAGTTCTCGTTGGGCATGATTGCCGGCTCTCTGGCATCGGTGCTGTGTGCGGGCATGCCGTTGCAACGCGTGCCGGCAGCGATGGAGATGCAGGGGAACTGGTGCGGCGTCCCTCTGGCCGCGGCCAGTTACTATTCTGTCCGCCTGTGGTTGCTGCGATTGGGCTTGTATCAGCTGTCTCGCGCGAAGCAGCAGGCCGACGACTGGATGTGGATCATCGACCACACACTGCAGTTGGGTGACCGCAAGTGTCTGGTCATCTTGGGGCTTCGCCAGTCGGCCTGGGAACAGGCGGAGAGCCGCGTCTTGAGCCACGAGGATGTCGAGTTGATCGACCTGCAGCCGGTGACACAGTCGAATGGCAAGGTGGTCTATCAACAACTGAAAGCCGCCGCAGCCAAGACCGGCGTACCCCGGGCGATCATCAGCGACAAAGGCTCCGACCTGCACTGCGGGACCGACCTCTTCCGCCGCAGACATCGGGGTACGGTCTGGATGTACGACATCAAACACAAGACCGCGTGTCTGTTGAAGCATACGCTCCAGAATGACCGCTCTTGGGGCAAGTTTACGGAGCGCGCCCATCGCTTCAAACAGCAGGTGTCGTTGTCCGCCTGGGCCGGTTTGGCGCCTCCGCAACAACGGAGCAAAGCGCGGTATATGAACGTCGATGTGCTGACGGACTGGGCGACGCGGCACTTGGCGTTGTTGAAGTCTCGCAAGGCTATCGTGCAGGCCGGCCTGAAGCCGGCGCAGGTCGAGGAGAAACTGGGGTGGTTGCGCGCGTTTGAGCCCCAGCTTGGTCGCTGGGGAGACATGTTGGCGGTGGTCGAGGCGGCGGAAAATTATGTGCGACACGAGGGCCTCCACCAGGAGGCGGCGACCGAACTCGATGCGTGTATGCCCAAGCCTACGACGCGTGCGGCGCAACAACTGCGCCGACAACTGGCGGAGTTCGTGCGGGAACAAGGGCAGCAGGCTGGCGAAGGGGAAAGGTTGTTGGGTTCCAGCGAGGTGCTCGAGTCGGTGATTGGCAAATTCAAGTACCTGGCTGGCGAGCGTGGTCAACACGGAATGACGGGCATGGTCTTGAGTATCGGCGCGTTCGTCGGTCGACAGGCGATCAACACGGTGCAAGCCGCGATGGAAGAGATTACCACTCCTGACATGTGGAACTGGTGTCAAAAACACCTTGGCACTACCGTGCAGAGTGTCCGCCGCAGGATTACCCACGCACTGGACACCGGAACAGAAACACCAAATAATAATCGCTGAAAACCATCGATTCTTTCAGGCTGCCAACACCAACCGCTGCTCGAAGTATGGCCGGTGAGTCGGGAGTGATACGCCAGCTCGCCGAATTGAAGAGATTGAGCACGCGTACCCGATTGCGAGACCCATTTCAAGGGCATGACCCCAGCAGTACATTGGAGGAGGCTCTGAAGGGAACCGGCAACATTCGAGCATTGGGAACAAACCCAAACCTTAACGGAGTGGACGTTCGTTCGTTGCTTGTTGGCCAACAGGCTGACCCTATCTTGGGATGACTTTCGAAGTAGTCCGGGTGTATTTGAGGTCATTCTGGAGCTGGGCCGCGACAAGACGTCAGAATCGCAAACTGCGCGCATCGATGTTGTCAACGGCCAAGTACGACTAACAAGTCACTTGTTGATTGAAGGAGATTCCTGCAAATCACTTGAATCTGCAGACAATTCCTTTACGTGGCTATCATGAGTGGGGAAGGCAGAACAAACCGTTGCACACGGAGCCGCGGGCCGCGCGGGTTTTGAGATCCGTGTCGTTCGCCGCGGCCCGGTGAACGGTGCCGTTCTGCTCAACCCGTGTCGGTCGCCGCCACCGACGCGAGCAACGGCGGTCGACGGGATCGGCCCCAGAATACGTTGGGTTCT
>JAXDCU010000408.1:0-3393 GCA_034677645.1 Verrucomicrobiia bacterium | reverse complement strand
CGCATCCCCCAACGCCTTTGAACCGCTCAAGAGGGCTGTGAGAACCGTCGCGCCCGCCGGCGTGGCGCGATTGAGCAGTGCTCCCGCGCCAGCCTCGCGCAGCAATTCGAGCTGGTCCGCCGCTCGTTCAGGGTCGGCGGACTGCTTGATGGCTTGCGGCCACACTTCCTTCTTCATGAAACGATTACACACCCGCTTCACGAAGCGGCAAACTGAAAAGATACGATCCTCTGGCTCGGCGCCAAGCCGGGCCAGCGTTTGGAGTGCGCGTGATTCAGCGCGCTCGATCTACTTGCGCGTGCGGAAGAACATCTGGGAACCGGGCGCGACAAGCGGTGTGTAAGGACTTGTCGCGTCGAATCTGTCCAGATAAGGCCCGGTGACGTTCTCGGAGGATTGCAGGACGTGATTGAACTCGATAGCTGGTCTGTTGTTGACTCTGATCCAGGTCAGGTCCGGCGCGTCGTCAAAACTCCACCATGCCAGGAGGCTCGATGCCGCACCGATCTGATCCGGTGCGTCACCGTTGAAGAGTTTGACCACATCGGCCTCCGTCAACGCCGTCGAATACGCGGCGAAATCGTCAATCCAGCCATTTATTGAAATAGCCGGCTTCCCCCCCTGGATTCCACAACCCAGGTAAAGCTTGGTCAGGTCGTAGACCATCTGGGCCTGATCCGTCGCCGAGAGGAGCAACTGTCCGTCGATCCAGACTTGTTTAGCCGCGCCGTTCTTGATGGCGACAATGTGGTGCCATGTGTTCCACCAAGTGTCCTTGCCATCATAGAGCGGGAAGGTTGTCATCAAGGTTGAGACCCGGTTTTCCGGCTCGGTTCCGCCAGTATCGAAGAACACCTTTGCATCCAAGTTGCTGTAGTAGGGGCAGTGCATCTGCATGCCGCGGTTATCGGGCGCAGCGGAGGAGGAAAAAGCCCAGAAGATGGAGCTCCAGCTGGTTACGCGATGCTTGACCCAGAGCGAGAAGGTGAGGGCGTCCTGCATGGCGGCGGCGTTCAGTTGGTCCAAAAAACCCGTATCCGTAATGAGGACGTTGTTGCTTTGGCGCGCCGGCGCGCCGATGTCAACGGCGTAGTCTCCCGGTTTGCCCGTGTGCCCGCTTCCGCTCGCGGCGTACGCGGCCTTGCCTTGGAGTCGACCGACATACCCGTGCACGGTGTCGAGCACGTCGTTTGCCATGGGCGCGGTGTAAACTAGGGTGGCGTGCACCGGCGGTAAACCCTTCCCCTCGAAATCGACGGTGTTGGTGTGGGTGGAACCCGAAGCGAAGATTGGAGTTGCGCTCTCGTAGGCAACGGTTGTCACGCCGGTACCGTCCCACCCTATGTTGCCGGTCTGAGTGATGCTGGTCGGGACTACAGGAACGCCATCCACTTTGACCGCGATGGTGCTTATGTCGGGAGTCGTGCCATCCGCTGTATCGTAGATATTGAAACTCCAGCCGCTAAGAGTGCCCGTGGCCGGCCCAACGAAGGGACCAACTGGTGTCACGTCGGTAATGGTCACATCGTCCAGGATCATTCCGGCCTGATTGCTGCCGCGGTACACTCGAATCTGGGAAAGATTCTCCGAGTTGTTCCCGCCGTAAAACGCAAGGGGGCTGGCATTGACCTTTGTGCCACTAACGAACATGTCATATGTCTTCGTGTAGTAGTTAGCCGTCATTGTGATTTCGTACCAAGTATTGCTGGTCCACGAGACGCCGGAATCCTGCCAAGTAGCGGCTCCGGCGCTCGCGTAGTCAATGTGGGGAGCTAACGTGCCACTTCCGCTGTCCCAGTAACCAAACCGGAAAGCAGCCGCGCGAGTGTTGTTCCAGTCTTCCATCGTCAGGAATATGTTGTTGGTATTGACGGCTCCGTCGGTTCTGGGTGTCAGCGGTCGGGCCCAAGCCGTCAGGCTTACAATCCTGGCCGCGCCAAGTCCATCAATGGGACGAACAGACGCGCCACCACTGCCCGCGCGAGAGAACAAGGCGGCTTGGTTGCCGCCGTGCACTGTCTCGCCGGCTAGCAAGCCGGCGGCTTCCAAGTCCTTGGCAATCTCCGCGGCGGTGAGCACAACCTCGTTCGTTTTCGCCACAGTCCAGTAATCCTGGCCGTTCAAGTACCCGGAGACGTATGGTTCTTTTTCGAAGTCAATTACTGTCTGTGCAAATGCCGGCGAACCGACAACAGCGACTAGCAAGGCGCAGAGCGCGCCATTCGAGAGAAGTTTGATTTTCGATTTTCGTTTCATAAGGTATTGCAGGTTCTTTATGTGCTTTCCAAATCTGACCATTCCATTGCGTGCGCCGTGAGCTATTGGCCAGCCGACCGACGCCGCCGGCTCCCAAGACCAGCCAGAGACCAGCCCAGCAGGAGCGTCCAGCACCGCCACTATTCGTTATGTTCAGAGCTTCCGCCTGAGGAACAGGGCGCAGCCACCAAGCACCAGCAGGCACATGACCCCAGGTTCGGGAATGATTGTGAGGTCATCGACGATCATTCCTGCCTGGTTGCTGCCTCGGTAGATTCGGACGGCGCCAAGGCTGCTGACGGGGTTGCCGTTGTAGAATGGAATCGGGCTGGTGTTGATTTGGGTTCCGTTCAGAATGAAGTCGTAGGTCTGCGTTGCGAAGTTCACATCCATCTGAGCGTTGTACCACGTGTCGGCGTCCCAGGAGAGTCCTGTGTTCTGCCAAGTCCCAGTCACGTTGCTGGCAAAGTCAATGTGGGGCGCCTTGGTGCCGCTGCCATCGTCATAGTAGCCAAACCGAAACGCGGCCGCACGGCCCGCGGTGGCGTCGCTGCTGTCCTCTAGCACGACAAAAACGTTCCCGATGTTCGTAGCGCCCACATCAGAACGCGGCGTCAATGGGCGCACCCAAACGTTCAATGACACGCTGGCCATGGCCTCGAGACCGCTTATCACACGGCGCGATGTGATGCCGCTCCCGGACCCGGAAACCAAAAGCGCCTGGTCGCCACTGTGGACGGCTTCCTCAGGCGAGATGCCCGATGCGCCGAGCTCAGCTTCGATTTCCGCCGCCGTGCGGACACTTACGAGACCGCCGGATGTCCAGGAGTCCTGGTTATTCAAAGCTCCAGATACGAACGGCGGATTCTCAAAGCCGGTGTAGTACTGCGCCTGGGCGAGGTTGAGGTTCATCAGGGCGGCGGAGACGATCAACGCGGCCCCCAGCAATCGGTTGGTTGTTTCTTTTCTCATGTCAGTTGTTCATCAGGATTTGTGGTTCAACGTCAATAACTCGCGCTCCACCGCTGTCATGCGACGAAGACCGGCTAAGCATTGATGCGTGCCTCATTCCAACACAAACACGCCGCGGTCACTATGACACCACCGCGACTGACAAGTCAATGCTCGCAAGAGATT
>JAXDCU010000407.1:0-6033 GCA_034677645.1 Verrucomicrobiia bacterium | reverse complement strand
GGGAACGTAGCCCCGGTGCTGCGTGCCATGCATGAGACCGGTTTCTTGGGCGCCTACTTGCCAGCCTTTGGCAAATTGACGTGCTTGGTACAACATGAGTTCTTCCACCAGTACACCGCGGACGAGCACACGCTGGTTTGCCTTTCCAAACTGGATGATATCAGCAAAACGAAAGAACCCGCGCTCGCTCTGTACGCTGACGTGTTCCAGCGCGAGGTTGAGCGGCCGTTCATTCTCCACCTGGCCCTCCTCCTCCACGACGCCGGCAAGGCCACTCACAAACCCGATCACGCCTACCACAGCAGCCGCATCGCCCTCGGCGTGGCCGACCGCCTGGGACTCGACCAGCGCGCCACGGATACGTTGGCGAGACTGATCCGTCTACATCTTACGATGATCCGTGTTTCACAGCGGCGGGACCTCGATGACCCTGGAGAAGTGCGGCGCTTCGCCGCCCAGGTCGAGAACGTGGAAACCCTGAATCTACTGGTCCTGCTGACCGTGGCCGATGCCCTGGGAACAAGCGCGGACCTTTGGAACGGATTCAAAAACTCTCTGCTGCTTACGCTCTACCATCGAACTCGCGAGATGCTGGCTGGCGCCGACGAGTCCGCCGTGGCGGAAGAGCGGAGACGCGGCAGACTTGCCGACGCAGTGCGTCCAGTTCTCCCAGCCGCAGTAACAGACGATGAGTTGGCCGCGCATTTCAACTGGATGCCCCCCCGTTATTTCCTCCTGTGCAAGCCGGAGGAGATTGTTGCCGACATCGAGTTGGTCCACCGCTTCCTGATCCGCCAGCTCTCTGAAAACGAAGACGCATTGAAGCCAGACGTCGTGTGGCGCGACGAACCAGACCGGGATTTCTCACAGGTCCGGCTTGCCACCTGGGACCGGCCCGGCTTGTTCAACAAGATCGCCGGGGCTCTCACCGCCGCGGGGCTCAACATCCTGAGCGCCGAAATCTTCACGCGGGCTGACAACATCGTACTCGACAGTTTCCATGTCGCGGACGCGCTTTCGGGCCTAGTGGCGACCAGCGAAGAACACCGGCGGTTCGAGCGTATGCTTGAGCTGGTTCTCTCAGGCAACATCGACCTCCCCGCCCGCATACGGCGGCGAGCGGCCAGGTGGCCTGTCTATCAGCGACACGAAGGGGAACGCTTGCCAACCGTTGTGCGGTTCGACAACGTGACATCGGATTCGCGCACGATCCTCGACGTCGAAACCGAAGACAGCGTGGGTCTGCTTTACGCCATCTCGCAAGCGTTCTTCGAGTTGGGAGTGGACGTCTCGTTGGCCAAAGTCTGTACCGAAAAAGGTGCCGCGTTTGACACGTTCTACCTGACCGACCTCGACGGAGGGAAGATCACGGAGGCCGCCAGACAGGAAACCATCGAATCAAGAATCAGGTGTGCAATCGCCAACTTGAGATGATCTTGAGCGTCGAGCCCACATGCGGTCACAGGCGTCACTCTTGGTGAACTCGTGTTTCGCGGGCGGTGAACTTGCGTTTTTCGGCGCGGTCCGGCACAAGTGGTGTTGGCACTTGAGTATGCGAATTGTCTTGATCGGTCTTTTGGCGGCGGCGGTTGTGTTGGCGGGTGTCACCAGCGCGGCCCAGTTCAAGGTCGGCGTCGCCTCCCGGATCGTCACACCTGACCCGCTCTTGCCAGTGTCAGGAGGCGTGGGCCCTTCGCACCCGGCGAATCGCAAACTCGGCGAGCTAAGCGTGCGCGTGTTGGTGTTGTCCGAAGGCACGACCAAAGTTGCTATCGTCAGTGCCGATTTCCTCGGTTTTCCCGCGGCGCTTGGGAACCGAGTGAGAGCGGCGGCGCCAGTCATTCCCGCGGACAACATCCTGATAGCGGCGACGCACACGCACAGCGCGCCTGATTGTTATGGGTTCCCGGACGGCAAAGGCGGCACGGATGCCAACCCAGCTTACCTGGCGAGTGTTTGCGCAAGGATGACCGAAGCATTGAATGAGGCGATCGCCAGGATCGAGCCCGCGAGTCTGAAGATCGCCACAGGGGACGCCAAGGGCAGGATCGCATACAACTACTACGCCGAGCAGCTTTACGATCCGCGATGCAGCGTAATCCAAGCGCTCGACTCCTCAGGCCAACCCATTGCTACGCTCGTCAATTACGCCGTGCATCCCGAGGTGCTTGGCTGTGACCAGGGCTTGTGCAGTCCAGACCTGGTGGGGCCGCTCCGCGACCGGATAACCGAGAGTGGCGGCGGCATGGGCATCTTCCTCAACGGCGCACTGGGCGGAATGGTTACCGCTGACAACCGCAAACCGGAAGGCACGGAGGCGCGGAATTGGGCCGAATGCGAGCGGATCGGTCGGCTGCTCGCGGACGAAGCGCTGCGGATTATCCAGGAGGCACCCGTACAGGCTGCGCCGGCGCTGTTTTGCGCGGCGCGGCCGTTGAAGCTGCCTGTCGAATCGCCGCTGATGCGTCAGCTCCTGAAAGCTCTGCCGCCAACGCCCGGCGTCAGCCCGTCAGACGACAGTGTGACCACACGGTTAAACCTGGTCAATGTGGGCAACGCGCAGATTCTCACCATCCCGGGCGAGGCGCTGCCGAACATCGGGTTTTACCTCAAGCGCAAGATGCGCGGTCAGCACAACCTGCTGTTCGGGCTGACTAATGACGCCTTTGGCTACATCATGACCCGAGAGGATTTCGACAGCTTCAAGCGGTACGCCTACATAACGCGCACGAGCCTTGGCGAGCGCGCTGGCACGATTCTAGTGGACGAGGCTCTGCGGTTCGTTGCCGAGAGCACTGCCCCGGCGGCATTCGCGGTTCGGTGAAGTGAAAGCAGGGATTTGACTGTGCAAGAATCCCGTGCTACTAGATACGCCCATGAAGAAACTTGCTGTATTGATCGCGATTACGTCGTTGGGTTTATTGCCCGCGTTGGGGCAGGTTCCGACCCAAGGGTGCTGCAAAGGCCAACTTCCTTGCTGCGAGAAGGCAAAAGCTAGCTGCTGCAAGGCTGAGGCCAAGGCCAAAGCCAAGGCTGCGAAGGCGGAAGCCAAAGCCGCCAAACAGGCTGCTAAGAAAGCCGCCAAAAACAACCAGCCCGTCAAGTAGATATCAGGCGCGGTCTGGCTTCGAACCCGCCGCAAACAGGCGCGCGGCGTCAACTTCGATCTCGAACAGTAGATCGTCGCGGCAGATATCGTTCTTGGCGATAACGACCGGCATGCGGTGGATGCGGTGGCGCGCGCAGTATCGACTGAAAGCTGGCGCGTCTTCAGCATGTTTAAAGTATCCGATCGCGCGCGTCACGTCGCACCAGCCCATTCGCCGCGATCGTAGAATCGTGCTGACAACGTCCATTGTCAGCTCCACTTGCCGGTTCACGTCGCCCACGTGCGCCGTTTGGCCGTCTGGTCCGATGCTGGCGGTGCCAGAAACATACAAGCGGAGCTGGCCTGGCAAGATGAGTTCGACTGCCCGGTTGAAAGAGCTGCCGTAGTGGAGAGCCGGGCACTGCCGGGGCGAAGCAACAGCTTTGAGAACCACACGCGCGTCCTTCGACTCAATCGCCATGAGATCGGCCACCAATGCCGTGCCGACGGTATTGCTGCCGCCAACGCCGGTGCTCGCGGGGACCAGGCCATCATAGATTTTGCGTTGCTGGAAGAAGGCGTTGCGCACCTGGTTGAATTCCTCGTACCAGTCAAGGATGTCATCGAGGTAGAACCAGGTCCGATATACGTTTTCGAACTTCATCCCCGCCAAATCCAGAGCCGCTTCCATCAATTCCAACGTCTCCCGCGCTTGCTTGGCTCTCGATGTATTCGCGGACCCTGGGCACACCCCGCCCAGGACGCAATAACGCGCGAGTGCGTCTTCGTAGAGCGTGCCTAGCGTCCTGCCACTGAGTCGGAGTAGCTTGACCGGGACGCCACAAACGGCGTGGACCTGGACACCGGCCATGGGGTGGCCGTCGCCGTTGCCCTGTTCAACCCAGGTAACCGGCCATCGGGCGTTCACAGGTTTCGTGTCGCGCAGGCGGCGCCTCTCTGCAACAGGGGCCAGACCAAACACAGCCTGCCGGACTATTTCGAGGTGGGGCTGGGCTCCCAGAAAATCCCGCAGCCGGCGCATGAGATGCGCAGGGCTTTCATCGCCAATGGCCGGGACAGTGACTAGAACCTCCTGAAAACTCCCGCATGGCAGGCCAACAACCAGAACCCCCTTCTGGGTGTTGGTTAGAACTCTTTGCCTCGTTCTCATCGATCGTCCTGCCACGTACGTTTGCAAGGCAGTATTGCTGGCCATTAGGCAGCTCGAAGTCAATATTACATTATGAACTGGCTGGCTTTTCGGCGCACCTCAGTTTCTTGCGCTTTGCTGCTGATCGATGGAAGCCAGTAGCAGCCCAGATGCGGCACTCGCTATCTAGAATGAGTTCAGGTACAGTGCCGCCCAAAGCACAGGAACTATGCTGGTCATCTTCAGCGACACACATTTGAGCGACGAAACAACTTCTCGCAACGTTAACGGTTCAGCTTTCGAGCTGCTCGGGAAGCAAATCGCCGCCGCACTAAGTCCCGAACACAAGAACGCCCGCCGCGTCGATCTGCTCCTGCTGGGCGATATCTTTGACCTAGTCCGAACCAGTTACTGGCATGACCAGCGAATCCCCGACAAGGACAGACCCTGGAACGGCAAGCTGGATTCCGCGACTGGCGTCAACGCAGCCCATGACAAGGTCGAATCCCAATTCCTCGACATAGTGGAACGCATTCTGGCGACTGACGCCAGCCGTGCGATGATCAAGATGATCAAAGGGCTGCCGACGCTCGAAAGCGGCCGACCTACAGTGACGTACGTGGTCGGCAATCACGACCGTTATTTCCACAGCTTCCCGGCGCTCCAAGCGAGTCTCCGACGTCAGTTGCCAGGCATAGCAGTCGAGTTCAAGACGAGTTATCGCTCGGACGCTTACCAGGTTCTGGCCCGCCACGGTCACGAATGGGACCACCACAATCATGGTTGGCAGTTCTTGCGGAAGGTTCTGCAGCCTGGCTTGGTCTTGGACCGGTTCGATCCGGCCGCCTACATGGTCCAGTGCCTCGGAGACGTGCTCACTGCCGAGCTTCTCTCTGGCATGTTCTACCGCCTCAGGCAGGAGCTGTCCGACGATTCGGCCGTAGATCAGGAATTCCTGCGCGGCGTACACGAGCTGAACAATCTACGCCCGTTTCTGGCCGTGTTCGAGTGGCTGGCCTGGTTCAGCGAAAAACAGCCCGCCCCTCAAAACATGTACCTCGACCTGCTGCGCCAAGCACTCCGTGACGCTCTGGCCGCCACGCTCGATTCCCGCCTGGCAAGGCTCTGGGATACTCTCAAGACCGATCTGTTGGTGTATGGCGACCTTACAGACCAACTCGCTCGCGCCCACAGCCTCCTCCGCCACAAGAAAGGTCTCCGTCTCCTCGCCGGATTCAAACCAGTCGCCAACTTCCTTGCCGCGACCGTCGGCCTGGACACTTCGGATGACCTCGACGACTGCGCCACCGGTGCCATGGACGATTTTGCATCCGAGGAGAAGTCAGGTCGGTCCACTCAGTACGTCTTCTACGGGCACACGCACGAGGCCCGCCAAGAGTGCTTCCGACGCACCAGGCAGGGCCGCGTCCAACTCTACATCAATACCGGCACTTTCCTCCCATTCGTTGAACGCGCAAGAGGCAGCCTTGGTTTCTGGACCGCACACAGACTCACTTTTGCACTTGTTCACGCCGACGACGAAGACCGTCGGGACCGACGCGGCCCCGGCCCGACGCTAGACCTGTGGAACGGGATTCGGTGCAAGCAGTACGCTACCTGACCGGGTGTAATCCATACTATGCCAGATGCGTGGCGCAATCCTAGCCCTCCCCATGAACCGGGTCTCGGAAAGCGGCGCTGAAGCGCACGCACTACTATGAGTGTTGTCAAGTGTGCGCCTGAGACTGGAGTCAATCATTTCATGGTGTTCGCGTGTTCAACTAAGGCTCTTCGA
>JAXDCU010000406.1:0-8486 GCA_034677645.1 Verrucomicrobiia bacterium | reverse complement strand
ACAACCGACGGTGGCGGCCACAAGCCAACAGTAGGGCCGCAAGTAGACCGCCACCCGTCGGACCACCTCGGTGGTGGGTCGCGGTTGCGACCGAAATGTCGGATCGGCATGGGTGCCGTAACCCCGCTGTCTGCTCATTCTGTCAAGCGCCGCTCGCCGACGGGCTCCTGTGCCGGCCAAGGGACGGGTTATGTTCTATCAGATTGGACGATCGTTGCAGCTACTTTTCAGCAAATCCCGAAAAAGGGCTTTCGACCAGGGCAGGCCTCTGGCTTAATCTGCCACACGACGCGTGTTGGCGAAATTCGCCGCGAGAGCCCTGCTGTCGGCAGGTCGCGTCAATGATGAAGAGCAACAAATCCATCATGATCACCGGCGGCGCCGGGTTCATTGGTTCGCACTTGACCGAACGGCTGCTTGCCGAAGGTTGTAGCCTGATCGTAATCGACGATTTCTCGACCGGCAGCCGTCAGAACCTAGCCTCCGTTGCTCGGGACCCCCGACTGCGCTTGATCCAGTCCAAGGTGTCGGCCTGCCCTGATCTGGAGAAATTGGTGTCGGAATGTTCAGCGGTATTCCACCTGGCGGCTGCTGTTGGCGTTGAACTTGTTCTTCGTTCCCCGATTCACACGCTCAGGACAAACCTCAACGAAACAGAGTCTATTCTTGCCGCGGCGGGCTCAAGCCGCGCACAAGTGTTGCTCGCCTCAACATCGGAGGTCTACGGCAAGAGCCAGAAAGATCAGTTCGATGAAGAAGACGATCTGCTAATTGGACCGCCACGGCTGAGCAGATGGAGTTATGCCTGCTCGAAGCTAATGGACGAGTTCCTTTCGCTCGCGTACGCGCGCGAACTGGGGGTGCCGGTCACGATCGCGAGAATTTTCAACACGGTTGGCCCGCGCCAAACTGGCCAGTTTGGCATGGTGCTCCCGCGATTCATTGCTGCCGCCAAATCTGGGGCGGCGCTGCCCGTGTACGGCGACGGTTGTCAAACACGGTGTTTCTGTGATGTCGCTGACACCGTCGAAGCGCTTGTCCGGCTGCAGCGCGCGCCCGCTGCGCTTGGTGAGGTATTCAACGTGGGCAGTGACGAGGAAGTGACACTGCTTGACCTGGCCGAGCGAGTTCGGCGGGTGTTGGGCTCGACCGCGCCTGTGCGACTCATTCCATACGATGTCGCATATGGACCGGGTTTCGAAGACATGCGCCGACGCAGACCCTCTCTTTCCAAACTCGAACGCGTTACCGGGTTCAAGCCTTCAACTCCACTCCACCAGATCATCCGTCGCGCAGCGGGCCTGAGTTGAGCCATGCGAACTAAAGGGGACTTCCTACAGTTGAGAATATCCGCAACTTGACACTCGACTTCATGGTTGGCGGGCGTCCATGGCCGCTGGGATACCCGCCGCCAGACGCAGACTCGTGCGCCCCATCGCGTCCACGCAGCGCTTCGCTTCGTCAGCACGCGCCTGGCCGAACGGTACGACAAACAGCGCAGGTTCAACTTCTGAATGATGCAGTTCCTCGATGAACTTCTCCGCCACCGCCAATGAGTCATGCGCGCCGCCAACACTGCTTGTCATGCCATCCGCGGCAGGCGAGCCCAACTCGACGAGCAGGACTCGACCACCGAGTTCCTTTGCGGCGGCAATAGCATCGACACCGCCCTGTTGCCAACTGACGGGACTAGCGGCAACTCCGATCCAGCGTGCGGTGAGGGGGCTTGCGTCCAACTTCTTGCCCAGGTTCGAATAGTCGCGCGGCTCGGCACCATTAGATGCTCTGATGGCAAGCCGGATATCGAATGCGCCGCACAATTGCGTCAAAGGCTCCAGTAGTTCCGGAGGTTGCGAGACAATGACTACTTCGGCTCCGAGATCGCGCGCGAACGCAAAAGCGCGTTTCCATTCGGAGAGCGTCTTCGGCACATTCTCAATCTCGTAGATCAACACGCGCACTGCCGCGCCGTCCAGTTTGAGACGCAGCGCGCGGACGTCCGCATCCGTTAACCCGTCATCAAGCGATTTCGGCGTATCGGCGCTGAGCCGCTGCTTGCTCGAAACGGCCAAGTACGCCAGACCAAGCTCAGCCGCTTGATCGATCGCCTTGTCCAAAAACGTCTCCGCCCGCCCGGCCCCAGCGACGCGCCAACCGAGCTTCTCTTGCGCTCTGACCGCCGGAGTAGCAAGTGAGCTGGGGATCGTCGGAGCCGCAAGGTCCCCCAGCGCGAATTGAATCGCGCGCAGGTAAAACTCAAGCATAACCGGGTCCCAGAAAACGTATGGATTATGCGCGATCGTGCAATAGAAGGTCCGACCTCGCCCGTAGTTGCGAACCCAGGCCAACGCATAGTCATTGTCAGCCCGCTCAACCTTGCCATAACCAGCGCCTTGGCTCAGGTCAGTGCGCTCGGTGTCGATGCTCAGCAACACACGCACTCGGCGGCGCGAGTACGGGTCGTGCACGCGAAAGAACTCGTCCCTGTACTCAAAACCGCGTCTGCCAAACACGCGGTTCAACGGATGTTCGGGCTCATCGAGCTTAATGAACACGCGCTCGGTACTTTGCCGGTGGTTGGCGCCGCGAGCGCCGATCATGAGGCCGAATTCAGCCCAGTCCTCGACTGCCCCAGGCCACTGCGTGAACGCCACCGAAGTACCGTGAACACCAAGCAAACCACCTCCGCGATACACAAAGCGCACCAGGCTTTCGCGCAGCGCCGCGTTTGTGAACAGATTTCCCACGGTGTTGTTGAAAAACACAGCGTCGAATTGTCCAAGAGTCCCAGGCTCGAACACCGTCGGGTCTCGGCTGACGACCGTCTGGAAAGCGCCGGTTCGTTCTCCGGTCAGCTTGAAGGCATAGCTGGCATGCGCCGCGGAAGGATGCCCGCCATAATTAACGTTCAGATCGAATATGAGGAGCCTGCGGGGACGCAACGGCGCTACAATCGCCTTATGGGGAATGGCGCTCTCGATACGCTCGATCGCCGCGACGTCAATACCGCTAACCTCGCGCGGCTGAGTCGTCGGAGACACGACGCTGCCACTGGCGGCCATCGATGTCGAATGCACCAAGCCAAGCAAGAAAGCCAAGACTGCGGCTGAAACGGCTATGCGAGGTTGCTCGGCGAACCGGACCATACGATGCACAAATCAGATTCTCCACGGTTCACGCGTTGCGCGGGAGCGCATGCGGTTCGCCTCGGCATCGCCAACAAACTCTTCCTTTACCGAGTCCCATTTCAATGAACGGCCGAGTCTGTGGGCGATGAACGCCAAATGACCAACCGAGGCCGAGCGATGACCGATTTCCTCGTTGGAACTTGGCGTCTGACGCGTGCGCATGCATTCAAGCCAATTCGCGTGGTGGTTGTTCTCGCCGATGTTGACCTCGCGCGTGGCAAGCCTCACACGCGACCACATCTCGTCAGGGCCCCCCTCGACCTGACCGCCAATTGACATCGTAGTAATCCAACCAGATTCACCGACCAACACCCCACCGAACAATCCAGCCAGGCGCGCGTCCGCTGGCACGGCGCGATAGAGGTCTTTGACCTGTCCCCAGTGATCGACAAAATGCAGCAAAGTGCCAGTGCCATAGCGGAAAGTCAGGGTGGGATAGCTGCCGTCCGAAGGATGCATGATCTCGACGGGGCCACTGCGCTCCGTCCCCATCGCGTATTGAATCACATCGGTGCTGTGCGACAAATGCCACGTCAGCGACGCGGCTCCGAAATCCTCGCAGAAAGACCAAGGAACGACACCCGGAGAAGGATTGTCATGGTACAGCCGGTTGTACTCATGCCAAGCGGCGGGTCCTACCCACATCTGCCAGTCCAGGCCATTCGGGACTGGCTCGGCTGGCAGGTCGAATAGCGCGGGCGGATATACTTTTGTGTATTCGTCGGCGCGGACATACTGCGCGTACGGTTTGAAACGGTCAGCCCGAAGAAAGCCAGCCAAGGGGTCCAATATCGTGAATGCCGACTTGAGTTTGCCCAAACCACCCTTTCGGACAAATCCCACTACATCGCGGATCGTGGGAATCGATCGATACTGAGTTCCAGTTTGAAAAACCCGTCCTTGCTGTCGAATAGCGGTTATCAGACGGCGTCCCTCCTCGATCGTGAGCGAAATCGGCTTTTCACAATAGACATCCTTGCCGGCTTTAGCGGCGTCAATGGACTGCAATGCGTGCCAGTGATCAGGGGTGGCTATCACGACGGCATCGATGTCCGACCGCGCAATCAATTCCCGGTAGTCGTTGTATGTGGCGCAATCGGTGGATTTGTTGGCGCCGGCGGCTCCTGCCGACCTTGCGCGCGCGCGCGCAAGCGCTGCCTCGCGGCGACTCCGGTCAACATCGCAAACGGCGATCAATTGCACCGCTGGATCGCCGAGCATCCGGTTTGCATGGCCAGCGCCCATCAAACCAGTGCCGATCACGCCAACACCAATTCGCTCGTTTGCGCCAACCGTGCCCGCCCCACCTAGGGCGCCGAGTGGAACCAAACTAGGCGGTGTTGCCATCAACATCGCTGCAGTCCCTCCGTGTCTGAGGAATTGTCGTCTGTTCATGCGTGTCCTTGGATACATACCTTTCCGCAGCAAGCTTATGAGCGCAAGCGTGCGCTCCTCTGGTCAAAACACTGGCCGATCTCGGCAATGTCGTCCGTGGTCAGATTCAAATCAGCCGCTCCAACAGTTTCGTCGACTTGAGCGGAGCGACGAGCGCCGACGATCGCAGACGTGAGTTCCGTCCGACGCAAGACCCATGCGATCGCAAGTTGCCCAACCGTGCTGTGTTTGCGAGCGGCGATGTGAGCTAAGCATTGGACGAATTCGAGATTCGCGCTCAAGAGCGGTTCGCGGAACTGAGGGTCCTTTGATCGGTGGTCGTCGGGAGGGAGTTGGAGGACGCGTTCGCGCGTGATCTTGCCGGTGAGCAGTCCTTTCTGCATCGGGCTGTATGCCACGACACCGATCTTGTGGCTGGCACAGAATGGCAACAGTTCCCGCTCGGCATCGGGCACAATCATGCTGTATGGAGGCTGGAGCGAGGCAACAGGATGTATAGGTTCAATTCGGCGAATCTGGGCAACATTGAAGTTTGATACGCCAGCGTACCGGATTTTGCCGGCTCTTACTGACGCCGCGATTGTTTCCCAGGCTTCTTCGATCGCTTCTTCATGCCGCGGCCAGTGGACTTGGTACAAGTCGATCACATCCACTTTCAATCGCTTGAGGCTCGCGTCCAATTCAGCCTTGACCGACGCCGTCTTAAGACAATCGGTGATCCGGCCGTTAGCGTCCCAGACCAATCCGCACTTGGTGGCGATGAACGGTTTCTTTGGCATGCCGCTCAAAGCGCGCCCGACAACTTCCTCGGCATGGCCAAGCCCGTAAACCGGAGCCGTGTCGATCCAGTTGATGCCATGGTCCAGCGCGCCGTGTATGGCGCGAGTTGATTCCTGGTCGTCCTGAGGCCCCCAGCTATACCTCCAGTCGCCACCTCCCATGGCCCATGTCCCGAGACCTATGACCGTCAGGTCAAGATCGGTTTTGCCTAGTCTTCTCGTTAGCATATTGGATTTGTCTGCGTCCGAATGGTAAGGCCGGGCACTGGCGGCTGCAAGTCTCGTGGACGTCAAGAAACACTGTCACTATAAAGTATCTGGCTTGGCTTGCCGACCTGCCCCCAGTATCCTGCCTCCGCCCGATAGGCGCGAATGCAACTCAGGTTGTGCACTAAGTTGATGGCCTGTCTTGCCCTGGCGATTGCTCTGGCAGGACAAGCGGACGAGGTCTTCACAGGAGGTTCAACATGGCGGTTGTTCCGAGCTCGTGGTAGTGGCCCTGGCGTTGACGAGGCACAATGGCGGAACCCGGCATTTGACGACTCGGCTTGGGAAGAAGCATCTGCTCCATTTTTCCATGGGCTGCCTTTGGCTGGCACGATGTTGGCGGACATGCCGGACAATTACACCTGCATCTACCTGCGTCGCGCGTTTGTTCTGGATCGACCCCACGAGCTGCAGCGCCTTTTGCTCGGTGTGATTTGCGACGACGGATTTGTGGCGTGGCTGAACGGGCGGGAAGTGGCCCGCCGCAACGTCTCAGGCGAGTCGCCCGCGTTTGACAGCCACGCCGATACCGACTTGGTCGAGCCAGCCACATTCGCCACTTACGAGATCGACGACGTCGCGCAGTTGCTGGAGCCGGGCACACAGGTCCTGGCCGTGCAGGCATTCGCCGCAACGCGGGCCGGCGATCACGACTTCCTGTTCGACGCTTCACTGGCCGACGAATTGGACACGACGCTTCCCAACATCGACGCAGTGATTCCGGTGCCAGGTCGCGAGTTGCGGGAGTTATATAGCATGGAAGTTCAATTCAGCGAACCAGTGCTCGGTGTCGACGCCGCCGATCTGCTGCTGAACGGTGAATCAGCCACTAACGTGATGCAAGTCGCTCCGGCGGATTTCCTGTTCACGTTCGCGCAGCCAGACGATGGGGTCGTGACTGTCAGCTGGCGGATTGACCACGGCATCACTGACCGGGCTGGAGCGGCACATCCATTTGAGGGATTTGTGTGGAACTATGTTCTCGACAGCACCATTCCAGCGTCGGGCCTGTCCATCACCGAGTTCATGGCCGACAACAAACGAACGCTCAACGACGAGGACGGCGACAGCTCCGACTGGATTGAAATTGGCAACGCTGAAGCAGAACCAGCAAGCCTGAGCGGATGGTTTCTAAGTGACAACATTAACAGTCCAGCCAAATGGCGCTTTCCAGACGTCACAGTGCCAGCCAGAGGGTTCTTGCTCGCATTCGCGTCGGGCAAAAACCGCGCGGACGTTGTCGGACGCTTGCACACCAGTTTCAGACTGTCCAGCGAAAGTGGCTACTTGGCGCTGTTTGACCCAAACACGAATCTGGTTTCGGACTTTGCTCCGACATACCCCCGGCAGTTCACTGACGTTTCCTATGGCCGTGTCCAGGGCGAAGAAGGCACCCTGGGCTACTTCAACAAACCCACGCCTGGCGCCGCCAACACCGTCAACGGGCCAGGATTCGCACCCGAAGTCCTGTTCTCGATGCCAGGCGGGACTTTCCTTGGACCAACCTCCCTGACACTCACTTCTTCAACGCCAGGGGTCGTCATTCGCTATACTTTGGACGGGAATCTACCAACAAACACATCGCTCGCATACAGCGCGCCTCTGCTTATAACCAACAGCGTTCAAGTGCGCGCGCGCGGTTACCAGGAGGGACTGCTCCCAGGCCCGCCACGGAGCGAAAGTTACATTCTGCTGCATACGAACCTTCTATCGTTCAATTCTGATTTGCCGGTGATGATTCTGCATTCGCTAGGCAAGGGAGCGCCAAACGCAACGCGGCTCAGTTTCAGCCATCTGTCGCTCTACGAACCGGAGGACGGCCATACGCGCCTGACCAATCGGCCAACGTTGACATCCAGAGTCGGCTTGCAGATTCGAGGCTCAAGCACCGAGGGCATGAGCAAATCGAGCTACAAACTCGAGTTCTGGGACGAACTCAACGTCGACAGGGACCAGGCCATCTTGGGCATGCCGGCCGAGTCGGACTGGGTCCTCTACGCCCCGAATAGCTTTGATCCGGTCTTGATTCACAACCCGTTCGTCCACCAGTTGAGCCGCGACATGGGTTGTTACTCGCCTCGCACGAGATTCGTCGAGGTCTACCTGAACCGCCTCACCGGACCAGTGTCCGCCGCGCACTACGCGGGCATCTATGTGCTCGAAGAGAAGATAAAGATCGGCCCGGATCGGGTGAACATCGACGAACTCGAACCTGAGCACACGACGCCTCCCGAGGTGACAGGCGGCTATCTGATGAAGATAGACCGCATCGATCCGGGCGACACCGGTTTGTACGCGGGCGGCGCCACGATCGCGATGATCGATCCGAAGGAGCGGGAGATCAAGACAACACAACGCGCGCAACAGAAGTCGTATCTTGTCAACCACCTCAACGCGCTTCAGAAATCGCTATACGCCACCAACTGGCGCGATCCTCACCTCGGCTACCGCGCCTACGTCGATGTGCAAGCATGGATTGACTATCACGTGCTCGAACTCCTGAGCGGCAACGTCGACGCTCTGGTTCTCAGCGCCTATTTCTACAAACCACGGGGCGAACGCCTCGCCTGGGGACCACACTGGGATTTCGATCGCGCTCTTGGTTCGACTGACGGTCGCGACTCAAATCCTCGCGTTTGGAAGACCGGCCCGTTTTTCGATGGCGTCTGGTGGAGTCGATTGTTCGCCGACAACGATTTCTGGCAAGCCTGGGTCGACAAATGGCAGGAGTTGCGCGGAGACCATTTCGCCCTCGCGAACCTCAATGGCCTCGTCGATCGCCTTGCCAACCAAGTCCGCCAGGCTCAACCCCGCGAGTCCGCCAAATGGCGTGTGCCGCTTCGTGGCGGCACTTACC
>JAXDCU010000405.1:0-10208 GCA_034677645.1 Verrucomicrobiia bacterium | reverse complement strand
TCGATGAGCGTGAAAGCCCGGCGACAGCCCGACGTCTGTCCGCCACACTGGGCATTCGTGTTCGAAGTCATTATCATGCGCGCGATAATCCAAGCATTGTTCTTACCGGAACGGTCAACAAAGAGAGAATGACATTCCCACATCGAAGCTTCAAGCGATTCCATTGACCTTCTTCAGCCTTCTGTGTCTTGCGCCGCTTGCGAGAGTTGCGCAAGGTAGAGTGGCGCGAAGAGTCGGATGCAGCCATCCATAGGCTGCGTTGGCCTGGAACACTTGCTCAATCGGGTCGGGTGGGGCCACCGACTTGTTCCCTTGGCGGTCCTCACCGCGGTCACCGCGCTGTCCGACCACGAGCTTGCGTCCACTTGGCCCCCCCACGAGGTTCAGTGCCGCGCGCGCCTGGAACGTTTGCCTTGTCAGCTTACAAGACCAAGTTCAGCCTCACTGATATGCTCTTGTACCTCGTCACGCTCCAGACCACAAGCCTGATCTACTAACCCTAAGAGCCCGGCGACAGCACGCCTGCACAAGAAAACAGCGTCCTGCCATTTGTCGGATTCCGCCTTATGCTATACTTGTAATCGAACACTAACCGAATGAAAGCTGATCTCGCCTAACCCAGGTAACAAAGGATGTGTTTTGTTCTGTTTTGTTCTATGATTCAACACCTGATCAAAGCCACCACCACGGCTGAGCTTCTTGCCTACATGGCTTGTGTTGCCGTTCAGCCGGCTTGGGCACAGACTGATTCCGAGAGGCAGGACATCATGATGGTGATGGAAGCAGTCGGCGCTGACAAACCCGCTTCGATGAGCGTGAAAGACAAGGCCGATATGATGCTCAGAAGGACTGCAAGAGCCGGCCAGAGACTGCTCGTCTATTCCACCACGGCGATAACCAATGATCCCATCCTGCCTTGGTCTGACATCCCGGCCACGCCGTCCGATGTCATGACGATGAGGGCATGCCGTGGGGAATACGAGCCTGCTTCGTTTGTGGCCTATCCGATCGAGGAGGAATTGAGAGTCGAAGTGGCGGCCACTGACTTGAAAGGTTTGGCCAGCACCATCCCCTCCGACAGCGTGGATATTCGAGTCGTTAAATGCTGGTATCAGGCCGGGTCCAGCGAAGGCTACTCCCAGCCACCCAAGTACATTGAGGAGGTCGGTGAAAAGGATATCATGATCCTGGGAAACACCCCGGTTGACGAAGGCCGGCGCGTCCTCACACCTGAACTGCTGCTCAAAGACGATGATCTGGTAAGGACTGAAAAGTGGTTTCGGCAGAACTTCGTGAAATTGCAGTATCCAGACGACAACAAGCGCTGGCTCTGGACGAGCGCGCCTCGTGTGGTCTTCCCGGACGGCAAGTTGGTCGAGCCATGGATCATGAGCCCAGACACCGTTGGAAGCGCGGACGATTCATCCGTTGAGACCAAACCAATCCAAGATGCCGCTACCCTGCAGCCGGTTACCATTCCCAGGCGCACCTCCAAGCAGTTCTGGATCACCGTGCACGTGCCGGAAGATGCCAAAGCTGGAGATTATGCTGGCAACATCGAAGTGCGCGCCGACGGTCAGTTGCTCGAAAGCCTCGTGCTTAGGCTGGAGGTGCTGCCATTTGATCTGGAGCCCAACCACCTCGAGTCGAGCATCTATCTGCACTTCTTTGGCTCCAAGGGTTTCATCGGTCTGAAACTCGACGAAAAGGGCAAGGGCACAGTAGGAGCCGATGTCCGGAGCGTGGAGCAGTATCGGGCCGAATTGAAGAACCTTCTCGCTCACGGCGTTGACAATCCCACAGAAAGCGTTCCGCTCGAGCAACTGGAGATCGCGCTTCAGGTCCGCAAGGAAGTGGGCATGAAGATGGACTATCTCTACCACACGTTTGAAGGTTTGGGCGGATGGCAGGTGAAACCGGTGGACGTCGAACGGCTGAAGAAGGTGGTAGCTCTGGCCAAGAAGTACGGTTACAAGGACGTTTACTTCTACGGTTTGGATGAGGCCCAAGGCGAGCGACTCAAGGCATCGCGTCCTGAGCTTGAAGAAATCCACCAGGCCGGTGGCAGGGTTTTCATGGCTGGTCTGACGCCTGATCTGGGCGGTGACAGCCTTGAAATCGTCGGTGACTTGCAGGACCTGATGGTCATGTCCTACATCCCCAGAAAGGCTTTTGCGGACGCCTGGCACGCCAAGGGACAAAAAATCATGAGCTACGCCAACCCCCAGTCCGGATTCGAAAAACCCGAGACGTATCGGCGTAACTATGGCCTGCTGCTTGATTATACTCGCTATGACGGCAGCATGACATTCAGCTACTATTGGTTCGGCTGGAATGATTTCAACGTGTGGCCGCCTTACCGGGATCACATGTTTGTCTATCCGACGTCAGATGGCGTCATTGATACCATCGCATGGGAGGGTTATCGTGAAGGCATTGACGACCTGCGCTATCTGGCCACCCTGCGCAAGGCCATCTCGATCGCCGAGAAATCCAACGCGCAAAGAGCCAAAGCCGCCACGGCTTTCATTGACAGCGTGGATATCAACAAAGCCAACTTGGTCATTCTCCGCGACGAAATGATCGGGTGGATTCTGGAACTGAACAAAACCGATTCACCCAAGCAATAAATGGCCCGCCACTTGAAGGCACTGTCTTACGTTGCGCTCGGCGCGCTTCTGATTGACGGTGCCTGCACGTCGGCTTCGACCAGCGCACCCAAGGGCAACCTGGTCCTTGAAACGCAGTATCTAACGTATGTGATCGGCCCAGACGGCGCCAATCTTAAATACATCGATAGGATAACAGGCCAGAATCATTGTGTTTCGACGCCGGTATCCTACTTTGCTACCATCAACAAACAAGGCGCGCAATATCCGGGTACAGTCGTGGCGTATGAAGCCGGCCGAATCGAGCTTGTGTTCGGCGCGTCGGGAACGACCGCCGTCATTGCCGTGGAACAACGGAAACAGTATCTGATATTCGAAGTGCTGCGACTCGACAATGGCCTGGGTGTAACGGACTTGTCATTGCTGAACCTGAGCCTGGACATAAAGGACGAGCCGGGCGAACCTTTTGCCGCCTGCGCCGTTGATCTCAATATTCGCACCTTCAACTCCAATATCCCCGGTTTTAACAAAACCCTCCACATCTACTGCAATCAACAGGATGGGTTTCTCGGAGCCAAAGCCGCCGTGATAGGATGCCCGGGGGACGGATTGAAGGATATACTTAAGCAGGTCATACGGGACCACAAGAACCTCCCGCAAACCAACATTGGAGGTCCATGGGCGATTGACGCCGAGATAACTCAAGGGTCTTACCTTATTGAGACGGGTTATCTGACGGAAACAAACGTTGACGGGCGGATCGACATCGCCAGGAAGATCGGCGCTCGCCAGATAGATATTCATTGCGGGAAGGCGATAAGATTCGGCGACCTGGAGCCAAATCCAAATGTGTACCCCGCCGGCCTTGACGGAGTGAAAGCGGTCGTGGATAAGCTGCACGAAGCCGGCCTGGCTGTCGGAATACACACCTACGCGTTTTACCTTGCGAAGGAAAGCAAGTGGGTGAATCCAGTGCCGGACCCGAGACTTGGTAAGCACAGGGTATTTACGCTTTCCAGGGACCTGGATCATGACGACACAACCGTGTTTGTGGACGAACCGACCGGGGGAATGACCACAGTAACCGGTTTCTTAATCCCAAACAGTGTAACGCTGCAAATCGACGATGAATTAGTAGTCTTTTCTGAAATTAGAACCAACACGCCGTATGCTTTCGCCAACTGTTCCCGCGGGGCATGGCGAACGAAGCCCGTCGCTCATTCGAGAAACGCATCAGTGGCCCAGTTGAGGGAGTTGTTTGGCCTTTTCAGTCCGGATGCCGACTCGACCTTGTTCGACGAACTCGCCCGCCGAACAGCCGAAGTGTACAACGATTGTGGTTTTGATATGATCTATCTGGACGCCATTGATGGAGCCGGGGCTTTGGCGGGCAAACACACACCCAATTACTACCAGGCAAAGTTCATTTTCGAACTGTGCAAGCATCTCAAGAAACCGGCCGTGATGGAAATGAGCGCGTTTGACAGCCATTTCTGGTTTGCTCGCTCGCGCATGGGCGCTTGGGATGTGCCGTCAAAAGCCTACAGGATGTTCATCAACAACCACTACATCGACAATCTACGTTACGCTAAGTCGTTTCTTCCTCGGAACATCGGTTGGTGGGCGATCTGGGATTGGACGCCGAAAGACCGTGTGCGCATGTTCCAGGATGACATCGAGTACATCCTATGCAAGTCTCTGGCTTCGGGCGACAGTCTATCGTGGATCGAGTGTTTCACTCCCGAGTCATATGCGCGGTCGGCCAGTCAAAGGAGGTTCGCCCCGTTGATCAAGCAGTACGAAAGTCTCCGGCTCTTGAATTACCTCCCGGAATCAACCCGAAAAAGACTCGGAGAGCTTAACCAGGATTTCACCCTCGAGCAAGCAGACGACGGGCGGTGGCAATTTCGGCCGGTCGTGTACGATAGACATATCGTGACGGACATTGATGGACACGCAAATGTCTGGAAAACACGCAACCGCTACCAAGGGCAGCCCGTTCAGCTACGCATCGAGGCGAACCTATCCCTGGCTCGATACGATGACCCTAGAGGCCAGGTAGTTGAGGACTTCAGCACCACGGGCGCCTTTTCCGATAAGCAATCGAGCTCCGGGGTGACGTTCTCACTTGAACCTGTGTCGTCGCCAACCAAAACTGGTTCGCTCAGCGCCGCCTACGTGGCGAAAAACTCTCAGGAGGACGCGAACGGCGCCTGGTGCATGACGACCAAGCAGTTCAACTCGGCTGTGGATTTCTCGAAACGGGGCTTTGGCGTCTGGATTCATGGCGACGGAAATCGAGAAGTGTTGAACTTCATGTGGAAAGCGCCCGCGAGTATTTGCATGGGAATTGACGAGCACTATGTCGTGGTGGATTTCGAGGGCTGGAAGTATGTCGAATTCATCGAGCCGGAATCGGATCGGGTCGGCGCCTACAACTGGCCCTATCGCCGCGCCACCGGAGCCCCTTATGTGGAAACTGCATGGGTCTCTTACGACAGAATCAATAGTCTTACCATTGGTTGTATTGACATTCCCAGGGGCCGAGAGGTCAGGTGCTACATCAGTCCAATTAAAGCATTGCCACATGTGCCGGCGAAACTGACGAATCCATCAATCACAATCGACGGCAAGACCGTCGAGTTCCCCGTTGCACTCGAGAGCGGATATTACATTGACTTCAGGTCCATGCTGGACTGCGAGCTCTATGGTCCCAAAGGCGAACTGGTCGGCGACATCAAACCACAAGGTGAGGTTCCTGTCTTGAGAGCTGGCGAAAACCAGATTGAATTCAGGTGCGGTATTGATTCGCCGGTCCAGCCAAGGGCCAACATCACGGTCATCAGCAAGGACGAGAAACCGCTGAGGTGAGAAGCTTTGTCACATGGGGGTTCTTGCGCTGGCGGGTCGCGCCGCTCCTGGCCACGCGCGGGGAACGGAATTGAGAAAATGCTCGGCTCCCAGCTTGCAAATCTGATAACAGACATGCAGTCCGGTTACAGGCCAAAATGTATCATGGCAAACGCAGGTCATTGCAAGGGCGGTGCGTTGGAAATGCGGTTGTTTGCTCTTTTGGGCCCTTTCGTCGTGGCTGTAATTGTCGCATCGGCTGTCGCGGGCGACAACTTCGGCGCCACACCCGTGACCAATGTCGTCGAAGTTGCCTCCATGGCCCCAGCTAAGACCGCGAAAGCAACAAAAAGAGTGGATGTCTGGGTTGTCGATTGCCTGGAGAAAGTCTGGCGTGACCAGCGAATGCCTACGAATGCCACCCAGGAGGTGATTGTCCACGCGGCTCGGGGCGAATATGAAGCCGCCCAGATAGCCGTCAGCCCACGTGATGAATCAATAGGCTGGATGCGTGCTACTTGCGGTCCGCTGAAGTCGCGCACTTCAAACGCGGTGCTGCCACCCGCGACAGTGCGTTTCGTCGATTATGTCCCAGTTGAAGCCAACTCCTGGCGCACTCCGCCCGAAGAGTTGATCGCAATCGCGCCAGCATGGGTGCCTGATGTGATATATGATTCGCTGAGTGCTCCCGTGTGGAAGGACCGTGTCAGGCCGATTTGGCTCACATTCGATATACCCATTAATGCAGCATGCGGGACCTACACTGGCGCAATAACTATTTTCGTCGGAGAGGACGATCTTAGCGTGCCCGTTACCGTCCATGTTCATGGTGCAGCAGTGCCGTCCAAAAGGGGTCTCAAGGTTACAAACTGGGTGAATCTGGACGCGATGCAGAGATGGAATGGTTGCGCATTCCACGACGAGCGGTTCTGGAAGTTTGTCAAAGTCTATGCCGAGAACATGGCCGTCCATCGTCAGAACATGATTGTCATTCCCATATTTGGTTTTTACAGTTCAGCTGAACTTGTCGAGGTGTCGGTTGACGGGAATGGCCTCAAATTCGACTTCGCGAATTTCGATCGGTATGCGCAAACATTCCTCGATGCCGGCTTTTCATATCTTGAAGGCAGTCATCTGGGGTGGGTGGATGAAACCATCTTCGGTTGGTACGTAAAGGACGGTAAACTGGCCAGAAAGAACTTTCCTGCAATGTCGCCCGAAGCCGAAACGTACCTGTCTCAATTCCTCCCCGCTTTGCAGTCCCATCTCAAGGACAAGGGCTGGATAGATATCTACTATCAGCACGTGAGGGATGAACCGGGCGATTCGCACAAGGCAACTTACGATCATACGCGGGCACTGATGCGGAAGTATAGTCCGAGAATCATGACTATTGAAGCCACCCACAGCACCACAATTGACCCGCCGACGATCATGGTCCCTTTGCTGTCTCATTTCGGCGAGAACTACGGGTTCTACAAAACTCTCATGGAGAAAGGTCAGGAAGTGTGGTTTTACACCGCCTGTGGTCCAAACGGCTCATATGCAAACAGGTTTCTAGACATACATCTGCTAAAGGTGCGGTACCTGCACTGGCTCAACTTCAAGTACGGCGCGACTGGCTTTTTAGAATGGGGCTACAACTTCTGGGAGCATTTCAACCCTATATCCGATATCTACACAACATGGTCAGTGGGGCCTCTGCCACCGGGTGATTCCTACGTGGTGTATCCAACCCCTCATGGTGTTCTTGATTCAGTTCGTTGGGAGATCGAAAGGGATGGGATTGAGGATTATGAACTTCTCAGCGTTCTTCGGGCCAAAGCCCCGGGAAAGGCGAACGAGATTTGTTCGTCCCTGATTCACGATTTCGACGAGTATGTCATGGACGTAAACCGTTTCCGAGCCGCCCGGCTAGAACTGCTTGAAGCCCTGGAGCCTTGAGATCGGGCTGCGATGCGTCATCAGTGCTCCACCGCGAGGCAAGCGTGATACGAATAAGCGAGATCGTCCGCAGCATGCCATTCTATCGGCCGGTGCCGCTGACCAACCTGCCGCTGATTTATCATCGTGAACACCTTTTCCCTTACGGCAGCTACGGCGACACGTCCACGGTGCCGGAGCCTCGAGACTTCCGCTTGTTGGTGCTTGAGAATGATGTATTGCGAGTCGAAGTCGCGTCTGAGTTGGGCGGGCGTGTCTATAGCCTGTTCGACAAGACCATCGGCCGGGAAATACTGTTCAGGAATCCGGTGGTGAAACCCGTGCGCGTACTGCCGGTGTGGGCTTTCATTTCCGGCGGGATCGAGTTCAACTTCCCAATCGCCCACTCGCCAACTTCTATCGCAACGGTGGGATACGCCAGCGGACAGAAGGATGACTATGGCTTCATTCGCGTCGGCGAGCGTGAGGCGCGGACGGGCATGGAATGGGTGGTTGAGCTCGGTCTTCTCGAGGGCAGCCCGGTATTAGTCCAACGCACAGCTTTTCGAAATCGTACCCCTCGGGACCATCCCTGGATGGCGTGGACAATCGCGGCGGTCAGGTCCACTGAGGGCACCGAGTTTGTCCATCCGCCGAACCCGGTTCTGGTGCACGATCAGCGCGTGCAGGAGGGCGATTGGCCAGGAAACGGCTTGAACTGGGATCGCAATTCGCGACAGATGACCGCATTTTTTTGGCGTCAATCTGGAGCGCCATGCTTCGGTGCCTTCCACCATGACTTGGGGCTTGGCTTGATGCATCTGGCGAAGCCGGAGTTCCTACCGGGAAAGAAAGTCTGGACCTACGGACATGGCCGTCATAGGCATTGGGGCCAAGCCACTACTGAAGGTGGATTGTCCTACGCGGAACTTGAGAGCGGCCCGCTGTCGGATCAGAGCGAGAAGCCGCTGTTCCCATCCCACGCCGAATGCAGCTTCGAGGAGTTTTGGATTCCGGTCCACTCGCGCGGCGCCTGTGACCGGCTTGAATGGCCGGAGATTACGGTTCCCGCATCGTCGGATTGGTGGCCTGGCTGGGAACATTCGGCTTGGCAAGTCGAGTGGGAGCGATTCCGAGCCCTGGACGGCCCGCTTCCAACTTCACTTGTCCCCACTGGTATCGAGCTTGAAAGCGTTCTACGCAGTGAACTGGAACGCGGCAATGCCAATTCAGCGGAGCCACTGGCGCTGTGGCTGGCCTTCCACCAACGCCCCAAAGAGGCGCTACAATTGGTCGAGGGCTCCACCAGGCCGTCCTGTCGCAGAATAGCCGGGCTCATTCTGTGGAAGGCGCTCCACCATGCGTCAGGCGCGGTTGGTCACTTGGAAGTCGGACCGCTGGAGGACCCCGTGGCGGTCGTGGAACTAGACGAGTTGTACGCCGAGTTGGGCCAGACGGAGCGACGCGCCTCGTTGCTCGATGGGGCAGTGGACCAACGCTCAATCATCGAACGCCGGGCCGACCTGGCACTGGCTACTGGCAACCCCTCGGAGACCATCCAGCTCCTGAGCCGGACCGCTTGGCCGCTTGAACACCAACGCTACGTACGGACGAATCTCTGGAAGAAAGCAAGAGCCGCGCTGGGCGAACCCGATGCGGAGGCACCCGATTCGCTGGGCGAAGACAACCTGGCACTCTTTGGGGCGTATTGGTCCGACAGCTCCGAAGCAATCGAGTGATTCCGCCGAGCGAAATGACGGGGCGATCACGGATGCCATGCCGTGCGGCACTGAACGGACTCGTAAGGAGGTTCCCGGTTTTGTCGACAGCCGCAGCCTCCTGGACTCCGCCCCACCCGTCCTTTGGCAGCATATCAGCACAAACAAACAGC
Source organism: Verrucomicrobiia bacterium (assembly GCA_034677645.1). Taxonomy (GTDB): domain Bacteria; phylum Verrucomicrobiota; class Verrucomicrobiia; order Limisphaerales; family J093; genus JAAYVR01. The sequence continues at coordinate 935 of JAXDCU010000405.1, read as the reverse complement.
CGCCTGACAGTAGCCAGTCCCAGCGTGCCGTGCCCAGCATGCACATGATATGGTAATCTAGTAGTTAGGGTATCAAGGCATCAGGTGAGTCGCCTGATACTGAAGGTACCCGAGAGAAACCAGAACTGAAGGACAGATGTATGTTCAAGAAGCTATTGTTGCCGGTCGCCGCGCTGAGTCTCGCGGGCAATGCTTGGGCGCTTATTGGCGATCCGTATATTGGTGAGGAAGCAATCGGTTGGCAAACAACCAGTGCCGTAACGGTGACCAGCTCTCAGGACGCTGGCGGTTTTGGTGGAGGTTTGTTTACGGTTGGAGCTCTTGTTAACGGCGGGGCATTTGAAGCTTCCGGAGCGCCGGGCTCCAAGCTGCCCTTCGCCGGTGCCCCGTACACCACCGATGGCTGGAGTCATACTTCATCTCCGGTCGACAACACTTGGATTTCCGACGACCTCACCCCAAAGACCAGTCCATCTGGCATCGCCAATTCACAGGTATGGGTCCAGTTCGCGTTTGACAAGGTGTATGGTGTCAAAGACATCACCGTGTGGAACAGCGGCATGGACGACGAAGCCGCCCTTGGGCGCAGTTGGAAAGATGCCAAAATCTCCTGGTCCGCTGATGGCAGCTCATGGGAGCACATGGACTACACCTTCAGCCAGAAGATAGTCGAAGGCAGTTATTACTTTCTTGCCCCAACCGACCCCGCCATACCGTTCGCGCACGACGCGCAGTACGTGGTCTTCAGTGGTTTGAGCAACTACGGCGGTGGCGAGTACATGATGAGCGAAGTGCGCTTCAATCTTGTTCCTGAACCTTCGACCGTGGCGTTGCTTGGATTGGGCGCGTTCGGACTGCTTTTCCTTCGCAGAAAGAACTAATCATCCAGCCGTCCAGAACCGGGTGGTTTGCAGTTTTCTTCACACAGGGCCTAT
>JAXDCU010000404.1:0-5084 GCA_034677645.1 Verrucomicrobiia bacterium | reverse complement strand
CGCATCGCCGAAGACCAGAGGAACCTCAAGAAAGTCCTCAAGTGCGACCCCGCTGACCTATGCCGGAAACAATGCGCGAGATGAAAGTGCTCTTTCTTTGCGCCGGCAATTCGTGCCGGAGCCAAATGGCCGAAGGTTGGGCACGCCGCTTGAAAGGCGATCAGATCGAACCCTATTCCGCCGGGATCGAAAAGCACGGGATGAACCCTCATGCGGTTAAGGTGATGTCGGAGGTCGGGGTGGACATCACCGGGCAGTGGTCGAAGACCCTGACCGAGCTAGGGGCTGTGGTGTTCGACTATGTGGTGACTGTGTGCGGCCACGCGCACGAGCACTGCCCAGTTTTCCCCGGCAAAGCGAAGGTCGTCCATGTCGGCTTTGAAGACCCGCCGAAACTGACCAAGGAAATGCCTGACGGGGAGGCCAAGCTCGCGGTGTACCGGCGGGTACGGGATGAGATTCGCCGGTTCGTGGAGACGCTACCCGCAGCCACGCTGACCAAGGAATGAATCGAGAATACTATGGCTACTACCACTACCCAAGTTGATGCAGAAGCCGTGCGGGAAAAGGTCCGCACCGGCTACAGCCAGATCGCGCAACAGGGGAGCGAACGGCGTGGCGGCGGAAAGGGCTGCTGCGGTGCGTCCCCGTGCGAAACCGAGAAACTGGCCCAGCACGTTGGCTACTCGATGGAAGAACTGTCGGCACTACCAGATGGGGCGAACATGGGCCTCTCCTGCGGCAACCCGAACGCGCTGGCCGCGCTCAAGCCCGGCGAAGTGGTGCTCGATCTGGGCAGCGGTGGTGGGTTCGACGTGTTTATCGCCGGTCGCAAGGTCGGTCCCACGGGTCGCGCCATCGGCGTGGACATGACGCCAGACATGCTCGCAAAAGCCCGGAAGAACATCGCGGCGTACCGGGAGCGGTCGGGCCTGAACAACGTCGAATTCCGACTGGGTGAGATCGAACACCTTCCGATTCCCGACGCCAGCGTGGACGCCGTGATCTCCAACTGCGTGATCAACCTTTCCCCGGACAAGCCGCGGGTCTGGCGCGAGATTTCCCGCGTGTTGAAGCCCGGTGGCCGCGTCGCCGTGTCCGACCTCGCCCTGCTCCAGCCGTTGCCGCCTGCCATCGAGCAGATGGTTGAGGCGCTGGTCGGCTGCGTCGCCGGGGCGGCGCTGGTATGCGACACCCAAAGGATGGCGAAAGAAGCTGGACTGGTGGATGTCGTGCTCAACCCCAAGGCCGCGTACGTGGACGGGATGGTCGATTGGCAAGACCCGCTCTACCAGAAGATCATCGCGCACCTGCCAGCGGGCACGAAACCCTCTGACTACATCACAAGCCTCGAAGTCACCGCCCGGAAGCCCGCACAGACAGCGGTTGCCTCGACCCCAGCCGGTGTCGGCAAGGTTGCGGCCAAACTGGAAGTCTTCGACCCGGCGATGTGCTGTTCCACGGGTGTCTGCGGCCCGAATGTGGACCGGAAGCTCGTCCAGTTTGCCGCCGACTTGGACTGGCTGAAATCTCAGGGCGTGGCCGTCGAGCGCCACAACCTCGCTCAAGCTCCAGCCGCCTTCGCCGCTAACGCGACGGTGAAGTCCACTCTCGACAAGCACGGCACTGACTGCCTGCCCTTGGTGCTGGTCGACGGCTCCATTGCCAGCGTGGGCAGCTCCTACCCGACCCGCATGGAGATGGCCCAATGGGCGGGCTTGGCATCGTCCAAGAACGTTTGCAACGACGCGGTCGCTGAACTGGTCGCGCTGGGTGCGGCCATCGCCGCCAACTGCCAGCCATGTTTCAAACACCACCACGCAAAGGCACTGGCGATTGGCGTATCGGAAGACGACATGACCAGCGCGGTAACCACGGCGATGGCGGTGAAGAAGATGGCGGAGCGGGAGACACTCGAACTCGCCGATCAGATGCTGTCCGGCGCTGACGCAAAGGCGCAGGAAGGCGGTTGCTGCTGCTCGTCACAATCCGGCTGCTGTTAGGATATGCGCCTCGCGCTCACTGATCTCGTCCGCGAGCCGACCCCGTTCCTGTTCTTCACCGGCAAAGGCGGCGTCGGCAAAACATCGCTGGCTTGTGCCACGGCGGTCAAGCTGGCCGACGCAGGAAAACGTGTGTTGCTCGTCAGCACCGACCCTGCCTCCAACCTCGACGAAGTCCTGGGCACAACACTGGCTAATGTGCCGACCCCGATCCCCGGTGTTGTCCGGCTCTCCGCGCTGAACATTGACCCGGAGGCAGCGGCGCGGGCGTATCGCGAACGGCTGGTCGGGCCGTATCGCGCCGTGCTACCGGAGGCGGCGGTAAGAAGCATGGAGGAACAGCTTTCGGGTGCCTGCACGCTGGAGATCGCTGCCTTTGACGAATTCACCAAACTGCTGGGCGATCCGGCGGCGACACAGGATTTCGATCATGTAGTCTTCGACACTGCGCCCACGGGCCATACCCTCCGGCTCTTGAAACTGCCCGGTGCGTGGACGGGGTTCATCGAGACGAACACGACGGGAACATCCTGCCTTGGGCCACTTGCCGGGCTTCAAGCGCAACGGCGCATATATGAGGCATCGGTCAAAGCGCTTGCCGACATCGGACGCACAACCCTCCTGTTGGTCAGCCGACCGCAACCCGCGGCCCTGCGCGAGGCTGATCGAACACGCGGGGAGCTTTCGGCGCTGGGCATGAACAACCAGCGATTGATCCTGAACAGCGTGTTTCACGCGCAACATGCCTCAGACCCCTATGCCCGCGCTTTGGAGGCTCGCGGAAAGCTGGCGCTGACTCAGATGCCCGCTGACCTTCAGGCTTTGCCGACCATCGAAGTCCCTTTGGTGTCTCACAACCTTGTAGGTGTTCCGGCGTTGCGGTCGCTGTTCCAGACGAGCGGCACCGAAGCGGTGGTGCCGCCGTCGGACAAGAACGGGGAGTTGCCGCCGCTGGAGCCGTTGGGCGTGCTCGTGGATGAACTGGCCAGAGCGGGCCGGGGCGTCGTGATGACGATGGGCAAGGGCGGGGTTGGGAAAACCACGATTGCGGCGGCCATTGCGACGGAACTGGCGCGGCGGGGCTTCACCGTTCACCTGAGCACCACTGATCCGGCCGCGCATGTTGCCGCCGTAGCCAGTGGGTCGATGCCCGGCCTGCGGGTGAGCCGCATCGACCCGGCGGCGGAGACACGGGCTTACGTCGAGCAGGTGATGTGTAACGCAGGCCGAGACCTTGACGGCAATGGGCGTGCGCTTTTGGAGGAAGACTTGCGGTCGCCCTGCACCGACGAAGTGGCGGTCTTCCGGGCTTTTTCCCGTGTCGTGGCCGAAGGCAAGGATAGCTTTGTGGTGCTCGATACCGCCCCTACCGGCCACACGCTGCTGCTCTTGGATGCCACGGAAGCCTACCATCGCGAAGTCGCCCGGAACGCCAGCAACCTGCCGGAAGAAGTCCGTGAACTGCTGCCACGCCTGCGCGACCGCGAGTTCACCCGAATCCTGATTGTCACGCTGCCGGAGCCGACGCCTGTCCACGAAGCTGCCGATTTGCAGAACGACCTGCGCCGGGCACGGATCGAACCGTGGGCTTGGGTCGTCAACCAGAGCTTTGTGCACTGCGGCAGCGCCGATCCAGTCTTGGTGGCACGTGGGCGTAGCGAAGTCCCGATGATTAGAGAGGTTGTGGCGGGCCTGTCACATCGCACCGCGCTGGTGCCGTGGCTCAAGGACGAGCCGGTCGGTGCCGCCAAGTTGCGGCAGCTTGTTGGTCTTCCCCAGCACTTCCCCAGTCCCGTATGAGCACGCCAGCCAAACGCCTCGACTTCTTCGAGCGCTACCTCTCCCTGTGGGTGTTGGTCTGCATGGTCGTGGGTGTGGGGTTTGGCAAGTTAATGCCTGACGTGACCGCCAGCTTGAGCAAGCTGGAGTTTGGCGAAGGTTCGCAGGTCAACGTCCCCATCGCGGTGCTCATCTGGCTGATGATCTACCCGATGATGCTCAAGGTGGATTTCGCGGCGCTCGGCGGTATCGCCCGCAAGCCCAAGGGGCTGATGGTGACACTGTTTGTGAACTGGCTGGTGAAGCCCTTCGGCATGGCGCTGTTGGCGTGGGTTTTCATGCAGCGTCTGTTCGCGACGTGGATCGACCCGGACACCGCCAAGAATTACACGGCTGGACTCATCATTCTCGCGGCTGCGCCCTGCACGGCGATGGTGTTTGTCTGGTCGCACCTCAGCGACGGTGACCCTGCGTATACACTCGTGCAGGTGGCCGTGAACGACCTCATCATGCTCGTCGCGTTCGCGCCCATCGTGATGTTCCTCTGCGGCGTGGCGAACGTGGTGGTGCCAGCGAAGGTGCTCATCACTTCCGTCGTGGTCTTCGTCGTGATCCCTTTGGCGGCAGGCTGGATCACCCGGACGATGCTCATGAAGTCGCACGGCAAGGAGTGGTTTGAGCAGACCTTTCTGCCCAAGTTCCATCCGGTCACCGTGCTGGCACTCCTGTTGACGTTGGTGCTGATCTTCGCCTTTCAGGCGGAAAACCTCACGACGCGATGGCTCGCGGTGCTGCTCTTGGCCGTGCCGATCATCATTCAGGTCTATTTCAATTCCACGCTGGCCTACCTGCTGATGCGCTGGTTCAAGGTGCCCCACAACGTCGCCTCGCCCGGAGCGCTCATCGGCGCGAGCAACTTCTTCGAGTTGGCGGTGGCGGTGGCCATCACGCTGTTCGGCCCCGGCTCTGGTGCCGCGCTTGCCACTGTGGTCGGCGTGCTGGTCGAAGTGCCCGTCATGCTCTCTGTGTGCCGCATCTGCAAGGGCTCGCGGACGTGGTACGAGCAAGCCATCCCGGCGGAGGCAGCCGCTGGGCATTCGCCCGCGGCCAACGTGAAATCATGAAAAGCCTGCAGATACTTGGAACCGGTTGCCCGAAGTGCAACCAACTGGCGGCGGCCACGGAGGCTGCGGCCACTGCGCTGGGCATCGAATTCCAACTCGAAAAGGTCACCGACCTTAAACGGATCATGACCTACGGCGTCATGACGACTCCAGCCTTGGTTGTGGATGGAACTGTGAA
>JAXDCU010000403.1:0-3851 GCA_034677645.1 Verrucomicrobiia bacterium | reverse complement strand
TACCGCGTAAACGCGGGACTCTGGCGGGCGGCCGCTCTGCATGGTCCGCGGCGTTGTCCGGCTCGCGACCGGTCAGAGTTCCGCCTTCAGGCGGCTTCGTTGTGGACCAGACCGCAAGGTTCATGGCCCCAATGCGTTCTAAAGGAGAAACCTCCCTTTCCATGAACCGTCCCTCCCGGAGCGCGGCCCCGCCAAGCGCGGGGCCGCTTCAACGCGCTATCATCCGGACGCGCGGAAGCGGGCTAAAGCCCGCGCTCCAATCCGGATAGCCGCCCGCGCCCGAAAACGCGCTGCCGTGTCCACGTCCCAACACTTGAAGCCCGGCATGTAGATGTCCAGCACGCTATCGCTCCAGCGCTTTGCGCAGCTTGGTCAGCGTAAGAGTATTGATGACGTCTTCCTTGGTCAGCCAGCCTTTCCGCGCCATGCCCACGCCAAGCATGAGCCAGTCCGCGTGCTCGATCCGGTGCGCGTCTGGGCTGATAAGGCATTTCACGTTCTTGCTCTTCGCGTACGGCCAGAGGCGCCAATCGAGATCGAACCTATGCGGACTGCAGTTCAGTTCGATCCATGTGCCTGTGTCGGAGCAAGCGTCAATCACGGCGTGTATGTCGACTGGATACGGCTCGCGTTCGAGCAAGAGCCGCCCAGTTGGATGGCCGAGGGCATGCACAAACGGATTCTGGGCGGCTCGCACAAGTCGCTTTGTGTTCTCCGCCTCACTGCTGGCTGGAACATGAAGGCTGGCTATCACAAACTCGAGCTCGGACAGAATGCCGTCATCGAAGTCAAGCCGCCCATCGCGGAGGATGTCGACTTCGGTTCCGGCCAAGAGCCTGAATCCGAAGCCGCCCTCGGCCATTGCATCGTTGATGCGTTGGATGTCGCCGCGCTGTTTCTTCAAGCGGACCGCGTCGAGTCCATTGGCCTGGAAAGACGATTTCGAATGGTCCGTGATAGCCCAATACGCGTACCCGAGCTCGCGCATTGAGTCGGCAATCTGCTCAAGCGAAGTGCGACCGTCGCTCCAGTTCGAGTGGTTGTGGAGCGATCCTCGCAGGTCATCACACTCGATAAGACGCGGCATGGAATGCCGAGCGGCGGCGTCAAACTCACCTTTGTCCTCGCGCAGTTCGGGCTCGATGTAGGCCAAATCCAGCGCGGCGAAAATGTCCTGCTCAGTGCGGCATGAAACGCGGAGAGCCGGGTCGCGCGTCTCCTGCTGGGATCGGAACAGTCCGTATTCATTGAGTCGGAGTCCGCGATGGATGGCGCGCTGGCGCATGACGATGTTGTGCTCTTTGCTGCCAGTGAAATAAGCGAGCGCGAACGGGTACTCGGAATTCCCAACGACTCGGAGGTCCGCCTGGATTCCGCCAGCCAGGATGACGCTTGCCTTGGTGGCCCCTCGAGCGGTCACACTGGCAATGCCAGGCCGTGTCACGAAACACTCGATGACGGACTCCGGTTTTTCCGATGAAGCGATGAAATCCACGTCGCCAATTACTTCCTTGAACCGGCGCACGCTGCCGGCGACGTCGCAGCGGCCCACGTCTGGATGTTTGCGGAGCTCGTTGAGGATGGGTTCAGCCAGCGCGAGCGCTTCGCTCAAAAGGTGGCGGGAAGCGTATTGGCGCTTGTGTTCGATGCCTTCCAGAATTCTCCGCTCGCTCTTTTCACCGAACCCATCGAGCGCGGCCACTTTGCCTGCCTTACAGGCTGCTTCAAGTTCTTCGATTGTGCAGACACCCAGGCGTTGGTTCAGAGCCCTGACTTTCTTAGGCCCGAGGCTGGGTATACCGAGCATCTCCACCAAGCCCGGTTGGATCGACGCCTTCAGCTCCTCGTAGTACGGCAGGCGTCCGGTAGTGACCAACAACTTGATCTTCTCCTGGAGACCCTCACCGATCCCTTTGACCTCCGAGAGGCGGTCCCCCTCAACCAACTTGTCGATCGGCTCATCGAGTCCTTCAACCGTCCGCGCGGCATTGGCGTATGCGCGACTCTTGAACGGATTCTCGCCCTTCAGTTCGAGCAGGACGCCGATCTCGTTGAGCACATCAGCCACCTGGTCCTTGTCCATGAAGGCAGTATGCGAGGCGCCATGGTCCACGCAAAGCGCAAAGTGCCTGCGCGCTCAGCTCCCGCCATCAACGGCTCTCTGGCCGACACAATGCCGCCATCGATTCGTAAAGCACAGGCGCCGTCTCAGGTCCAACCGAGTTCACCTCGCCGTACACTCGGCGTTTGGAACCGTAGAGATAAGGCGGTTCCTGATCCCACTCGCTCTTGGGAATGACATAGCCGATCTCGTCATTGGCCAAACCAAACACGAACTTGACGCGGCCTGGCATTAGTTGCCGAATCGAAGGCGCTTCGACGGGCTCAATCCCAAAATCGCCTCCTGGAGCGCGCTCGACACCGCCGTTCACCAGCTCCGGGTATATCTCGCCCGGCAAGGCTGCGATGGACGCTTCGCCCACGGTAGCAAGGGCAACCTCGGTGCGGAGGCGCATCCATCCGCAATGACCGCGATCGATCAAGCCCAGAAACGCTGCCGCCAGGAACGCTGGGTTGTCGACCTTGAGATAGACAGTCCTGGCGCGAATCGAGATCGGAGCGTGGTCCGCGGTGAGGACGTTCGTCGCCGCGAGAAGCGGCAACAGGCGGCTGGCCAACTGATGCCCCACCGCGCGGGCTTTCTCATGTGAAGGCGCATTGAAATCCCGCCCAAGCCAAGCATCCCGCACAGTGACGGACGGCGATGTGGTAATGAGGCCTCCAATGGCGCCGTTGACATAAAGATGCGTTCCTCCCAAACCTGAAGCGACAACTCGCCCCTCGACCGTCACTCCATGCTCGAGCGCGTCGCGCAGGTAGCCACAGAAGTCCGAAGTAATCTCAGTGTTCTTGCTCCAGGGTGTTTCGGGATGGTTTGCCCAACCCACAATGGTGCCGATCGTGCGGCCATCAACCGGCCTCGTGAAGTGCATTGCCCGCAAGCCAGGATCAAACACGACCGGTTTTCGCGTGTCCGTCACCAGTCCGTCGGTGGGAACCTGAACCTCGTGGAGGCTCAGTCGAGCAGGTTCCGCCGCGCCCGTTGCGTCCGTGAGCGCCCTGACGACGGCATCGATCACAGTCCCGCGGTATCGCTTGTCCACTCCAGTATGCAGTATGTCCGGACCCCACAGCCCCATCAAGTCCGGCGTCGAGTGGTTATGCGTGGCGCAGATCAGCGTGTGACTCAGTTTGAGGTCAGGTGACAGCCGGCGACGAACAGTGATCACGTCATCATGAAAGAACCCGATGGCGTCCAACGACACAACACCCAATCTGCTATGACCGTCATCAATCACAGCCGCTATTGCCCAGAGGTTGTCGTGGACAGCCGTTGCCGCGCGGTTCTGATCGAAGCCAGCCATCCAGACCGGTCGTTTCGGGTCGGAAAGGTCTGGCGTGATCTTCACGCGACCAAAACCAACTCGAAGCGGACGCGGTTCGGTGGCGGCGGCGCGACCGTCGATGTCGATCTGGATCGAGTAGCCTCGGTGCCGGTCCCGGAATGCGTAAAGGCATTGCCCCACGATACCCAGCGCCAACACGAAGAGGGCCAACAGAACGAGAGCGACAACACGGCCGAATGTCCATCGGCGCCGCTGCGGAACGGAGGAGAGACTCGCATTCATAACGGTCGATATGAAATCACAGCACCAAAACCTCCGCCATGCAATGCGCCATGCAAATCGATACGACCGTGGGTGGCACTCGTAACGCGCACAGCCCGAAATCTTCCTCCAGGCCACCGAGCTAGCAGCCTACCTCACGACCGGCCGCAGTACTATGTCTCG
>JAXDCU010000402.1:0-10420 GCA_034677645.1 Verrucomicrobiia bacterium | reverse complement strand
CCAACGCACATGGAAGCCAAACGCGTTCTGAAAGCCTTCGCCCAAGTTGGCAAGCGCGTCCAACTTGTGGGCGATCTGCATGCCGGCGTAATCATCGCGCTCGACATGGAAGGGCGGCTGTTCACCGTACTCGACGGACAGGTGCTGAACCGTGTCAACCTCGACGCCATTGCCGGGCAGAGCACCCAGAAGATTTACCTTAACCCCGGCGGCGATGGACTTTGGCCCGCGCCGGAAGGCACGTCGCTCGGTTACCAATACTCCACCGGCGCGTGGCGGGTGACGCCGGGTTTGCGGGCGGCGCGTTACCTGGTCACCAAAGCCAAGAAACGCAGCGTTGATGTCGTGGCGGAAGTGGATTTGATCAATGCACAAGGCCGGGGCATTCCGACCCTATTCAAGCGCTCGGTGACGGCGGCTCCGGGCAAAGTCGCCGTCACCGTGCGGACGGTGGAGAGCATCACTTGCATCGGAAGCGCGCCGTTGCGACGAACCGAGTGCCTGCTCGCGCCATGGACGCTCTGCCAGTTCGACAGCGGACCGGAATGCGAAGTGGTTTTCCCGTGCACGCGCAAGGCTGATGTTTGGGACTTGTACGACGATTCAAGCGAAGCGCAGCGGCAGTGGGGCAAGGCCCTTTGCCGCACGGCGACCAACGGCTCGCAGCGCTACCAAATCGCCATCGCTCCACGCGTGCAGTGGATCGAACTGCGCGACCCGCACCGCGGGTTGGTGGTGCGACGCCAAGCGGGTGTACCGCCCGCCGGCCAAGCCTATGTTGACATTCGTGACGCAGCGCCACGCATCGGACCTGACCGGCGAGGTGTCCGCTACAGCGTTTACAGCGACACGGCAGGCTTCACGGAAATTGAGGCCGTGGGCGGGTGCCCGGCACTGATCCAACCTAACACCGAGTTAAGCCTCGCGGTGACCACGCGGTTTGCGAGAGCTTGATCACATGACCGACACGATCGCCTGCTAACGGCTATTGTATGGAACAAATCCTTGGCATCATCCTCCACTCGATCGGCGGGTTTTCCTCGGCCAGCTTTTACGTTCCGTCGCACAAGCTCAAGAAGTGGGCGTGGGAAACCTACTGGATCACGCTGGGCTTCGTGGCGTGGATGGTGATGCCGACCATTGGCGGTTTGTTTACCACGCCGGATTTGTGGGCTGTCATCGGCGGAAGTCCGCGCGACGCGATGGCGGGGTCCTACATCTACGGTGTGCTGTGGGGCTTTGGCGGGCTGATGGCCGGGCTGGGGCTGCGCTACCTCGGCCTGGCGCTGGGCCAGTCCATTTCCCTCGGCGTGTGCGCGATTGTCGGCACGATCGTCCCGGCCATGATTGACCACAAGATCGGCATGTTATTCACGACCTTCGCGGGCTTCGTCGTGCTCCTGGGATTCCTGGTTTGTGTCGCGGGCATCGTGTGCTGCGGTTTGGCGGGCGTGTTGAAAGAGCGTCTGCTGACAGAGGAGCAGAAGAAAGCGTCTGTCAAGGAATTCGCGGCGGCCAAAGGACTGCTGTTCGCCATCGGCGGTGGCGTGCTGAGCGCGTGCATGGCGCTGGCCATCAATGCGGGCCATCCGATCGCCGATGCTGCCGTGAACACCGGCACACCCAAGGTGTTCAGCAACATCCCGATCTTTGTATTCGCGCTGGGCGGCGGCTTCACCACGAACTTCGTTGCCGCGATGATCCTCGGTTCGCGCAACAAGTCCCTCGGCGATTATACCATGCGCCCTCGCGCGACGCTGCTGTTCAATTACTTCCTCGCGCTGATCAGCGGTTTGATGTGGTACGGGCAGTTCTTTTTCTACGGCATGGGCACCACGAAGATGGGCAAGTTCGATTTCGCCAGTTGGAGCATTCACATGGCGTCCATCATCATCTTCAGCAACCTGTGGGGGCTGTGGCTGAGGGAGTGGAGGCACGTGAACCGACGGACCCGGGTTTACCTTTGGCTGGGCATTGTTACCCTACTCGTCTCAGTGATCATGATTGGGGTGGGGAACAACATTGCTGCCGCGGGCTTTTGATGTCGACAGCATTTCAGCACAAGAGAACAGCGTGCCACCAGTAGCCGGTTATCCGTGCCTGTGTAAATCTGAGCTAGTACAATGCAGCCGAACAGTCGGAGTTCCAAGAGCGAGCCTGCTCCCGACCCCTTGCGCCAGGGTTTCACCCTGATTGAGCTGCTGGTGGTGATCGCGATTATCGCCATTCTCGCCGCGATGCTGCTGCCAGCTCTGAGTAAAGCCAAGTCCAAGGCGCAATCCATTCAGTGTCTGTCGAACATGAAACAGTGGGGGCTCGCCACCGCCATGTATGCGGGCGACTATGACGACAAGATACCGCTGTTTGGCGACACCTTCCCGTACACGCCGGAAGTCATGTGGTGGTACCAGAAGCTGGCGCCCTACGTCATGAAGCAGGCCGCCGGCGAGAAGGGCAACTACGAGGCCCTCAGTGCGGACATCAGGAAGTGCCCGGCAGGACGTCCGAAGCCGCCGCCGTTCTCCAGCCCATCGGTCTCCAGGTTTGCCGAGTGGAATTGCTGGATCGGGGTCAACTATGGCGCGTTCGGCGACCCGGTCACCGCTCCGTTCTATTACGGCAACAACATGCAACCGCTCAAAACCTCGCGCATCAAGCAACCTTCGAATGCACTCATGTTCGTGGATTGCGTGACACATTACGTCTACACGCCGCGAACCTGGCCGTTCGACCAGGATGCCGACGGAGATGGAATGAAGGACAGTAACAGCGGGGTGTACAGCGGCGAATTCGCGTTCAATAACGGGCGGCCTACGGCCCACAACAACGGGTGTAATGTCACTTTGCTGGACGGGCACGCGGAGCGCATCTCATTCAAGAAACTCTATGAGTGGAAAGACAACAAGCCCATCCACCCGTTCTGGAATTTGGAGGATTGAACCCACTTCGGACGCCAGCGAGCCAGCACAAGCAAGCGCGAATCCAGCCGTAGCCGATACCCACCGATTCTCCCAAGTCATGCTAGAGATCAAACACGTCCGGGCGCATGGCTCCCGACCAAGTCCAGAACCGAAGCAAGAACCATGAATCCGAAATCAGTGATCGCCTTGGCAGGCGCGTTATGCGCCCTCGGGCTTGTCCCCGCCCAAGCCGAGGACAACACCACCAATATCATCAGCGGTATCTTTGTTGACCATGCCGCCGCTGACTACTACGCCGGCAACACCGGTACGAACAACTATCTTCAGATTGACAGCGGGGGACAATTGTCCAACGTGAAGGATGCCTACATTGGCAACGCCGCCACCGCCACGGGTAACTCGGCGCTGGCCACCGGCTCGGGCTCGCAGTTGGCAGCCAACAATCGCGTTTATGTGGGCAACAGTGGCATGTCCAACGTCCTGACGGTGGCCGACGGGGCTTCGGTGGCCGCCAACGTTCAGGTCTGGTTTGGTGGCAGCGCTGGCGGCAACGGAAACTGGGGGCTGGTGACCGGGTCTGGTTCGGTGCTGCAAGCTAACGGCGCGAACATGGCTGTGGGCCGGGATGGCTCGTACAACAGCCTGACGATCAGTAATGGTGGCGGCTTTCAATGCAGCGCTGGGATTCTCGTCCTTGGCGCCCGGGCCGGCTCCAGCAACAACACGGTCCTGGTCACGGGCAGTGGATCGTTTGGAGACGTCAACAGCCAACTCATAGTGGGGAACAACAATGGTTCATTCAACAGCCTGACCATCTCGAATGGCGGCGGCGTCACGGTTCAGAAAGACATCCTCATCGGCCAAGTAGCCGGTGGCGGCAACAACCTTGTACGGGTCACCGGGGCCGGCTCCGGCTTGACGAACTACCTTCTCGCCTCCTGCTACGTGGGAATCAACAGCCATTCCAACAGCCTGATCGTCGCCGATGGGGCCCGTCTGGAGACTTGGAGTCCGTTCGCCCTCGGTTACGGCACCGCCGCCACCAACAACTCGATGCTGGTCACTGGCATCGGTTCGACGTGGTCCTCCGCGGGCACCGTCACGGTGGGCTATCAGGGTCCGGGTAACAATCTCACCATCGCCGACGGCGCCGCCGCCAGTCTCATGGCCAATTTCGCCGTCGGTACCGCTTCCAGCGACAACTGGACTCTGGTTACCGGAGCCAACACGGTGTTTGACGTCGCTGGCTATGCTAGTATCGGGCAAGACGTTTCCGGAGGGGCCAACTCAACACTGACAGTTGCCAACGGCGGTCTGTTCAGGGTCGCCCAGGTCATCATTCCCGTTGGCGCCTCGCGGTTGATCTTCAACGGCGGGGTGCTTCAGCCTCAAGCTGACAGCAGCGCCTTCATCCGCGGCACCGCCAATCCGGACACGACCGGCAAAGTCCTTGTCCAGAGCGGCGGAGCGACCATTGATAGCAGCAGCTATAAGGTTGTGAGTCAGCTCCCGCTGGAGGAGGATGGCGCGAGTCCCGGCGGCGGCCTGACCAAAATCGGCGCCGGCGCTTTGGAACTGTCGGCGGCCAACACCTACACTGGCCCGACAATCGTGGAAGCAGGCACTTTTGGCGGCAACTGCGGACTCATGACGAGTTCGTTGCTCATCAAGAGCGGCGCCACGCTCGCCCCTGGGCGTGGCATCGGCAGGTTGGCAGTTGCTGGTGGTGTGACAAACCAGTCGGGCAGTACCACCATCATGGAAATCACCAGTGACACCAACGCCAGAGACGAAGTGGTTTCCTCCAACAACATCGCGCTCGGCGGCGCACTGGTTGTCAGCAACCTCGGCACAGCACCCTTCTTCAACGGCCAGACTTTTGTTCTCTACCAGTCCCTTGTCGGCATCAGCGGCAGCTTCACCGCCACCGATCTCCCGCCGCTCTCCGATCCGAAGCTGGCCTGGAAATGGACCCTGACACCCGTAAGCCCGCCGACAACACCCGCCGCCAGCCTGACGCTGTCGGTGACCGCGGTCGTAACCCCAACACCGACGAACCTCACGTCGAGAGTGAGCGGTGACACCTTGAATCTCACGTGGCCGCAATCGCATGTCGGTTGGTATGCGCAATCCAATTCCGTGGACATCACCAGCCCTGGTTACTGGTTTGATATTCCAGGCTCGGAAACGACCACGAGTCTGAGCATCACCATCGATCCAGCTCTGCCGCACGTGTTTTATCGGATGCGCTATCCGCAGTGATGCGGCAAGTGTTTGGGAAGGTACATTGCAGGTTCTCGGGCCGCGGCGACGGGCGGGTCCGCGCGGCGGCTCGACTTTTTCAGTCATACTGACGAGGCCTCGCGGTTCGCGGAAGAGAACTGGCGGGAGAGATTCCGCGACGGACCATCGCGTTGTTGGATCGCGGCGGATTGTGCGGCGCACCCATTTTGGAACTGGGGGAAACGGTTTCGAGACCCCGATTGGCCCTGCGCCTCGGCGCCGTGCCTTGGATGGGGAGTTGTCGCGATGTGGCCTTTCACGGCCGCAGCGCGGTGATGGTGGAATCAAAATGAACGGGGCGACTCGCTCGCCCGCCAAATCGCCGCCAGCATACGAGACCGTAATTGTGAAACAGACCACTAAGCGCGTAGAAGCAAGTTCACCCACCAAGCCATGATGTTCCGCTCAACCACTCGCGCGCTTCAGTTGCGGGCTCAAGTTCGATTGGGCGGCGCCGGCGATGCGTTCGTCGTGCCGCTCGCGCTGATTGGTTTTGTGATCGCATTGGCCGCTAGTGCGGCTTCGCCGAATCGTCCGAATGTTCTTTTCATCGCCGTAGATGACTTGCGGCCGCAACTGGGCTGCTACGGCGATTCGTGGATGAAGACGCCGAACCTCAACCGGCTCGCTGCCTCGAGCCGCCTGTTCCGCCACCACTACGTGCAAGTTCCGACCTGCGGCGCTTCGCGCTACTCCTTACTCACAGGATTGCGGCCGTCGTGCGACGCGGATTATTGGAACGAGCCGTTCACCTTTCACAAGCCCGACCTGGCAGGCCGGCGCACCGAGTCGGTGGCGCATGCTTTTCGGCAATACGGCCACCGGACCGTGGCCATGGGAAAGGTGAGCCACAATCCGGACAACAGCGCTGCCGACTTGCCGCGGAGTTGGGACGAGGTCATCGCGCTGAAAGGTCCGTGGAAACTCGCCGTCCGCGCTTTTGCTTCACCAGTGAATCCGGAAGCCTATCCGCCATTTGAAGTGGGTGACGCCGACGACGAAACTTATCCCGACGGCGCGCTGGCGGCGGAAGCCATCAAAGAGTTACGGCGACTGCAGGGGCAGCCTTTCTTTCTCGCGCTTGGCTTCTACAAGCCGCATCTGCCATTCAATGCGCCGAAGAAATACTGGGAACTCTACGATCCGGACGAGATTCCACCGCCGCCGTTTCAGAGTATTCCCGCGGGCGTCAGAACGAACATTTCGCTGCATCCGAGCTTTGAACTGGTGGAACAATATCGCGGCATGCCGGCGGGGGCGCTCGCAAGTGAAATGTACCGCCGGCAGTTGCGGCATGGCTACGCCGCGGCTGTGAGCTTTGTGGATGCACAGATTGGCAAGGTCCTCCAGGAGCTGGATCGCCTTGGCCTCAGCCACAACACGATCGTGGTCGTTTGGGGCGATCACGGGTGGCACGTGGGCGATTTGGGCATCTGGGGAAAACACACCGCTTTCGAGCGAGCGTTGCGCAGTCCGTTGATCGTGCGCTCGCCGGGCATGAAATCCCCAGGACGGGCCACTGATGCAATGGTCGAATCGGTTGATCTCTACCCGACACTCGCTGAACTGTGTCACTTGCCGACACCCAAAACACTCGGCGGACAGAGCTTCGCTGGAATTCTCCGCAATCCAACCGCAAACGGAAAGGCTCAGGCCTTCGGTTATCATCGGCCGTGGCGGAATCCCGTGGCGCCGAATCCGTGGGGTAAATCCATCCGCACCGATCGCTACCGTTTCACTGCGTGGACCAGAGAGCGCGAAGGCGGGGAAGTGTTGCACGCGGAACTCTACGATCATCACTTTGATCCGGAAGAAACCCAAGACCTCGCGGCAAAGAACCCCAAACTCGTGAGACGTCTGCTTGCGCGGATGAAGGACGACGGGATGGCCTGGCAAACCGCGTGGAACGGCGAGCCGACTAACAACGAGAAGACGGCATCCGCGTCCGGGGAACCCAACCCAAAATGATCGCTGACTCGAAGATAGCATTGCGCTGCGGCCTGTTCGCTTCGCTCCTTGTTCTCGCGTTCACCGCTCTTAGCGCCGCGGCCAAACCCAACATCCTGCTCATCGTCGCCGATGACATGGGCTATGCCGACGTCGGTTTTCACGGCTGCAAGGACATCCCTACGCCGAGCATTGACTCGCTCGCGGCATCCGGTGTGCGGTTCACCAGTGGCTATGTGTCCGGGCCCTATTGCTCGCCGACGCGCGCCGGTCTGCTCACGGGGCGCTACCAAACCCGATTTGGGCATGAATTCAATCCCGATCCCGCCGGCACGGGTTTGCCGCTGACTGAGACGACCATCGCGGATCGTCTGAAGGCCGCCGGCTACGCGACCGGCCTCGTTGGCAAATGGCATCTCGGCGCTGGCCCGGAGTTCCCTCCGCTCAAACGCGGCTTCGACGAGTTCTACGGATTCCTTGAAGGTGCGCACAGCTACTTCCGGACTGAAGGCATCAAGCGCGGGACCGAATCCGTTACTCACATGGATTATGCGACCGACGCCTTCGCGGGCGAGGCCGCGGCTTTCATCGAGCGTCACCGGCGCCAACCGTGGTTTCTCTATCTTGCGTTCAACGCGGTTCACACACCGATGGAGGCCACACCCGCCCGCTTGGCCAAGTTCGCCCACATCAAGGATGAGAAGCGCCGCACCTACGATGCCATGCTGCTCGCCATGGATGAGGCCATTGGCCACGTCCGACACAAACTTAAAGACACCGGGTTGGAAAACAACACCCTTGTCTGTTTCATCTCTGACAATGGCGGACCCGCCATGGCCGGGACGACTGTCAATGGTTCGCGCAATGCTCCATTGCGGGGCAGCAAACGCACCACGCTCGAAGGCGGCATTCGCGTGCCGTTTGTCATCTGTTGGCCGGGCCATCTGAAGTCCGGCGTCTATGAAGAATCCGCGATTCAACTCGATATCACCGCGACCACACTGGCAGCGGCCGGCGCCAGAGTCGGCTCGCAAACAAAGTTGGAGGGCGTGAACCTGCTGCCTTTCTTGCAGCGGAAAGTTTCCGGCCAACCACACGAGTCGCTCTATTGGCGCTTCGGCAAGCAGATGGCGATTCGCAAAGGAGATTTCAAGCTCGCGCGCTACGACACAAACGCTGACACGCAAACGGGCAAGTTCAACCAGCCGATCAGCCCCGCGCGCCTTTACAATCTGGCGGCGGACATCGGCGAGACCAACGACCTCGCCGCTGCGATGCCGGAAAAGATTCGCGAACTTCAAGCCGCGTGGGACATTTGGAATGCCGACAACATCCGCCCGCAGTGGCCCAGCGCGCATGAGAAAGATGACGGTTACATAGCCCCTTCACCGACGAATCTAAAATCAGAATGAAAACGCCAACTGCTGAAAACAATTATTGCGCGCACCATTCGCGGCGAGGTTTTCTCAAGATCACCGCGGCAGCTACTGGCGGCATCGCGTTTGGGAGATTTGCTTTGCCAGGCCGCGCGGTCGCGGAAGCGGGGCAAGCTTCCGTTGGCGTCGCCGACCTGCCGAAGGGCACGGCGCCGAAGCCGGTAGCCTTTCCACATTTCCCCAGCCGCTTGCACGCCTTCGTCTGGCGCAACTGGCCGCTGGTGACGCCGGGGCGCATGGCGAGCGTGGTGGGCGCGAAACGCGCCGACATCGTGCGCATGGGCAAGGCGATGGGTTTGGGTCAGCCGCCGCACATCACGCGCGACTTGCAGGCGCGCTCCTACATCACCGTGATCAAACGCAACTGGCATCTACTGCCCTACGAGCAATTGCTCCAACTCCTCGATTGGACGCCCGATCAGATGGCCTTCACGCTGCGCGAGGACGATTTCCTCTACGTCAAGCTCGGCAACCTCAAACCGCAATGCGAACCGCTGCGCTACCAAGCGCCGGATGCCACCACGCTCCAGCGCGGGCGCGAGATCGCGCAAATCGTGGCGACGGACTTTCCGGACGCAGGGCGCGCGCCGCAAGACGAGTTGTTTGGCTTCGTCAAAGACCTCTCGCGCGTGCCGGCCAAATCCGCCGCGCCGCCGGCCGCCGGTGATTCGTTGCGCTTTTGCTATTCCTACTTCGCGCTCTACGGCGATCCGCTTTTGGAAAACCACGCCGACCCGTATCCGGAAGGCTTGCTGGCGCGTCTCGCGCAAGCCGGCGTGAACGGCGTCTGGTTGCAAGCGGTCCTCCACAAGCTTGCGCCGTGTCCCTTCGTGCCCGAACGCAGCGCGCATTATGGGAAGCGTTTGAAAACTCTCCGCACCCTGGTCGCCCGCGCGAAGCGGCACGGCATTCAGATTTTTCTCTACCTCAACGAGCCGCGCGCCATGCCGCTGAGCTTTTTTGCGAATCACCCGCAGCTCAAAGGAGCGCCGGAAGGCGATCACGCCGCCCTTTGCACCAGCGTGCCCGAAGTGCAGGCGTTCATCCGCAATTCGGTGGCGACCATTTGCCGCGCCGTGCCGGACCTTGGCGGGTTTTTCAGCATCAGCGCTTCGGAAAATCTCACCAACTGCTGGTCGCACAACGGCGGCGCGAAATGTCCGCGTTGCAGCCAGCGTCCGCCGGCGGACGTGATTGCCGAAGTCAGCCGGCTGTTTCAGGAAGGCATTCGCGCTGCGAACAGTCGGGCGCGCTTGATCGCTTGGGACTGGGGCTGGAGCGACGATTGGGCGGGCGACGTCATCAAGCAACTGCCGCCGGAAGTAACGCTGCAAAGCGTGAGCGAATGGAGCCTGCCCATTGAACGCGGCGGCGTGAAATCCACCGTGGGCGAATACTCAATTTCCGCCGTCGGCCCCGGCCCGCGCGCGCAACGGCACTGGAAACTCGCGCGTGAACGCGGGCTCAAAACCATCGCGAAGATTCAAGCCGGTTGCACGTGGGAGCTTTCCGCCGTGCCCTACATCCCCGCCGTGGCGAACGTGGCCAAGCACGCCGAAAACCTGCGCGGCGCAGATATCAGCGGCCTGATGCTGGGCTGGACGCTCGGCGGTTATCCTTCGCCGAATTTGGAGACCGTCGCCGAAACGCTCGCCGGTGGTTCGGCTGGCACCGCGATGCGGCGCGTGGCTGAGCGACGCTTTGGGGCTGCACTCGCGCCTGCCGTCGTGAAAGCGTGGCAAGACTTCAGCACCGCGTTCAGCGAGTTCCCGTATCACATCGGCGTTGTTTACAACGGCCCACAACAAACCCGCCCCGCCCCTTTGCGCTGGG